>JAGQUQ010000049.1 GCA_020438425.1 Solirubrobacterales bacterium | reverse complement strand
TACTGCGGCAAGGGCAAGAAGGCCGCCTGCCAGAAGTCGATCTGGTCGGCTATCGCCGCGGCCGGAGCCGAGCTCGAGGCAGACCAGGGTTCCGCGAACCCGGCCGCCTGGCGCGCTGACGCTACCGGTGAGCGGATCAAGTGGGGTCCGGCTCCGCTGGTCGAGATGCGGTACACCAACCGTCCCTCGGGAATCCAGCAGGTGATCTCCTTCAAGGGTCACCGCTAGAAACCGCGGAAAGCAGCAACGAGGAGAAAGGCCGCCCCGTCCGTGGGGCGGCCTTTCCTCTTTCCATGGCAGTGCAGGCACTCACTGCCAGGCCTATTCGTCGAGTCGTAGGGGGAACGCCAGCGACGAAATGAAGGCCGTGGCCTTCCGATTACCCTCGTTTTCGAACTGAAAACAAGAACGCTGGATGAATTCCGAAAGTCGTCAGATCCCGGGCGGGAGCAACTTTTCCGGGAAATACGGTTTTCTGTCGGCAATGAACAGGAAGAACACGGCACGAGGCCTACTCGTCACCCTCCTGCTGGCATGTCTCTGGGCATCCGGCACCACACCTGCCGGAGCGAACACCGAACCCAGCTTCGAGATGGCCGAGGGCTTCCCGCGCAAGGTCGGCAAGTCGGCTAACCAGGTCGAGACGATTTCCATCTTCGACAAGGCACGCGGTTCGATCGCCGTGCTCGATCCGGTCGGCCATCAGTTGAAGGTCTTCCGCAACCAGCCGCGCGGGACCCTGAATCTTGAGCTCCGCCGCCACATCCCCGAGTCGATCGGCGGCTGGTCCGTGAGCGACTTCGGCTGGGGCCGCGGCGCCCAGACCTTCTCGGTCACCAACCCCGTCGAGCAGACGGTGACTGCGATCGAGGGTCCGTACAAGAACGGCGGCAGCGGCATCCTCCACGTCGCGAAGATGGGCGGGCCGGTCGAGGCAGTACAAGCGAACTTCTCATCCCGCAACAACCGGGTCGAGATGCCGTTCATCGGGGTCAGTCCTTCCACCGACGAGCTGCTGATCGAGTACATGAACTACTGGCTCGAGTTCTGGACCGCGGAACCCCTCAAGGTCGGCGATCAGCCGGTAGCCATGAGCTGGGCCTGGTCCCGGGACCTGCCCGAGAACCACGAGGCGATGATCACCGTGAACAAGGGTTCCGACGACGTGACCCTGGTTGACGTCGAGTGGCTCTGGGACAAGTACAAGCCGCCGACACCCACCGTGCTGGAGAACTTCCCGGTTGGTGACCAGCCGGTTGACGTGGTTGCCTGGGGCAAGCGGATCTTCGTGGTGAACCAGGGTTCCGACTCGGTCAGCCAGATTTCGCTCGAGGCCGACGGCCTTCACGAGGTCGCCGAGTACCCGGTCGGTGACGCGCCGACCTCGATCTCGTTTGCCCGGCTGACCCGCGACAAGTACCCCGACCTGGTGGTCACCAACGGGGGCTCCGACGATGTCTCCTTCCTGGTCGGCAACGAGGACGGCAGCTTCCGTGATGGCGGTCGGACCGAGACCGGTGACCATCCGGTTGACGTCAAGCCGATCAACTTCGACCGGTTCTTCGCCAACGACCTGCTGGTCGCCAACGAGGGCGACGGCACGATCACCATCCTCAAATGGCACGAGACCACCGGCACCTGCAACGGCTCGCCGGCCCGCCTCTTCAAGCTGCCGCTCTACCACACGGACCTGAGCGGTTCGAATGATCCGGACCAGGCGATCGGCGGGCCCTTCGACGATGACATCTACACCGGTGCCGGAGGGGACTGCGTAAGCGGCCTCAAGGGCAAGGACAACATCGAGGGCGGTTACGACGCCGACCGGATCAACGGTGGACCCGGTGACGACGAAATCACCGGCAATCACGGGCCGGATGTCCTGCGGGGCGGACCCGGCGACGACTACCTCTGCGAGAACTACGACCCGACGGCCTACATTTCCGGCGAGTGGTGCTGGGCAGAGGGGAGGGGCGCCTACTTCGAAGGCAACGACCGCCGCAACGAGATGTACGGAGGCCCGGGAGACGACACGCTCGAGTCGGGCTGGTCCCGCGACATGATGTACGGCGGCCCCGGGAACGACCTGATCATCTCCCGGGCGAGGAAGCGTCCGGACCGCATCTTCTGCGGGCCCGGCCGGGACGTCGCCCAGGTGACCACAGAGACGGTGGTCCGTGGCTGCGAGGTCGTCAAGCGGTCCTGAGGTTTCGTTTGCGACCCGGTCACATTGGCGAGGGGTCCGGGTCGTCATGATGGAGGGGTGAACCACTCCGAGACCCGTCGCACAAAGATCGTCGCAACCGTCGGACCCGCTTCCTGGGATCCGGCCGTACTCGAGCAGATGATCATCGCCGGAGTAGATGTGTTTCGGCTCAACTTCTCCCACGGCGACGGACCGACCCACCTGCGGGTGATCAAGGACATCCGCGAGATCTCGGAGCGGATCGACATGGAGGTGGGGATCCTCGGCGACCTGCCGGGACCGAAGCTTCGGGTCGGCGAGTACCCGGACGGGGTGGTCGACATCGTCCACGGATCAACCGTGACCATCACCCCGGAAGACATCCCCGGAACCGCGACCGTGATCCCGGTCGACTGGCCGGAAATGGCGAAGGCCCTGGCCGTTGACGACACGGTCTATCTCGCCGATGGCTCGATCCGCCTGCGGGTAACCGAGAGCGACGGCAAGGTCGTCCAGGCCGAAGTCGAAGTCGGCGGCCCGCTTTCCTCACACAAGGGCATGAATCTGCCCGGAGTGGAAGCCGGACTGAGTTCCGTCTCCGATGACGATCTTCGCTGGGTCGAGTTCGCCGTTGCCAACCAGCTCGATTACCTGGCGGTTTCCTTCGTCCGCCATCCCGATGACCTCGACCCGGTGATCGAAAAGCTGAAAGAACTCAAATCGGACATCCCGATCATCGCCAAGATCGAGAAACCCCAGGCTGCCGACGCGGTCGAGGACATCGTCGACCGAACGACGGGCGGAATCATGGTCGCTCGTGGCGACCTCGGGATCGAAGTCCCGCTTTCCAAGGTTCCGGTTCTCCAGAAGAACCTGATCCGGGTCGCGGGACAGGCATCCAAGCCGGTAATCACCGCCACCCAGATGCTGGCCTCGATGGTTTCCGCCAAGCGGCCAACCAGGGCCGAGGTGACCGACGTCGCCACTGCCATTTACGACGGCACCGACGCGATCATGCTCTCCGAGGAGACTGCGGTCGGCGAGTACCCGGTCGAGGCGGTCAAGGTCATGGACCAGATCGCCCGCGGCACCGAGACCGATCTGCCTTACTGGGACTGGGTGATGAACCGCGTGCCCCAGGATGACGAGGATGTCTCCGACGCGGTCACCCAGTCGGCGGTGATCGCGACCTACCGCCTGAATCTCCAGGCCATCGTCGTGCCGACCGCCTCGGGCCGCACGGCCAAGGTCGTGGCCGCCCACCGGCCCCAGGTGCCGGTGCTGGCGGTGACCCACAGCGTGCGGACCCAGCGGCAGCTCAAGCTGATCTTCGGGGTGCGCCCGGTCGTGAACGACCAGACCACCGAGATCCGCAACCTGCTCTACGAATGCGCCGATGATGCGGTCCGGTTCGGGGCGGCGGCCTCCGGTGACCTGATCGCGATCGTGGCCGGGCTTTCCGACATGAAGCTGGGCACCAACCTGTTTGAAGTGCATCGCGTGCCCTGAACTCATTTCCAGTGTTTGAACCGGGTTCTGTAGGCTGAACCCGATGAGCACCGTCGAGATCAGGAACCCCGAAGGGACCGAGTCGCTTGGCGAGGTCGAACTGACCGATCCGGGCGATGTCGCCGGGGTCGTCGCCCGGGCCGTGGCGGCGCGGCGCGAGTGGACCGAACTGCCGATCGGCCGGAGGGCCGACCTGCTCGATGCGGCGGCGAAGCTGCTCGAACCCGAGATTGAACCGCTGGGCAGGCTGCTCGCCTCCGAGTCCGGCAAGCCGATCGGGCAGGCGACCAACGAGGTCCGGGGCGGGCTTCACTTCCTGCGCGGCAACGCGGCCGAAGGCAGGCGCCTGGTCGGCCGCATGCTTCCCTCCGAATCCAATGCCCGCTCCGAGTGGGACCTCGCCTTCACCAGGCGTGAGCCGCTCGGTGTGGTTGCCGCGATCCTGCCCTTTAACTTCCCGGTCGAGCTCTTCGTCGAGAAATGCGCCGCGGCACTGGTCGGCGGCAACGCGGTCGTGGTCAAGCCCCCGCTGGAGGATCCGCTGGTGGTCGGCCGCTTTCGCGAGGCGCTGATCGAGGTCGGGGTGCCGGCCGACGTGATCGGTGCCGTGCACGGCGACGCCGCGGTCGGCGCTGCCCTGGCCGAAGCGCCCGGCATCGACGCGATCTCGCTGACCGGATCGACCGCGGCCGGCATCGCGGTCGCCACGGCGACGGCCGCTCGTCTGCCATTCCTTCACCTCGAGCTCGGCGGCAATAACGCCTGCCTCGTGCTGGAGGATGCCGACATCGACCTGGTTGCCAGCGAGATCCTGCGCGGCCGGGTGCTGATGAACGGCCAGGCCTGCTCGGCCAGCAAGCGGGTGATCGTCCACCGTTCGCTTCACGACGAGCTGGCCGGTCGGATGGTCGAAGCGGTTGCGGCGCAGCGGGTTGGTGCGGCGACCGAGGCCGAGACCACGATCGGCCCGCTGATCCACGAGGGTGCCGCCGCCCGGGTCGCCAGCCAGGTCGCAAATGCCCGCGCCCAGGGGGCCGAGGTCGCGGCCGGCAACGGCGAGTCGGATGGCGCCTACTTTGCCCCGACCCTGCTGGCCGGAGTCCCTTCCAGTGCCGACGTCGCCCGCGACGACGAGATCTTCGGGCCGGTCTTCAACCTGATCCCGGTCGACTCCGAAGAGCAGGCGATCGAGGTCGCCAACTCCTCTTCCTTTGGACTCATGTCATCGGTGTTCACCGCCGACTACCGGCGGGCGATGATCGCGGCGGAGAGGCTCGAGGCCGGGGGCGTGGTGATCAACGGCACCGACAATTACCGGCCGCCCGAGTTTCCCTTCGGAGGGGTCAAGCTCTCCGGCCGGGGACGCGAGGGAATCGGCTACACGCTCGAGGAACTGACCCGGGAGAAGCCGATCGTCTTCCGGGGATTCCGGGAAAGGAGCTGATCCGGGTGAGCAGGGAGGCGAGCAACGGCAAGTACCAGGTCCCCGCGGTGGTCGGGGCGATCAGCGTCCTGAACGAGCTCTCGGGCACCGGCGAGAGCGGCGCCACCCAGTCCGAGCTGGCCCAGGCGACCGGCCTTTCGAAGAGCACCATGCACAACCTGCTCTCGACTCTCGAGATTCACGGATTCGTGCGACGGGAAGCCAACACCCGCCAGTATCACCTCGGACCCGCCCTGATCCCGCTCGGAAACGAGGCGACCCGTCAGGTCAAGCTGGTTCGAAGCACCCTCGACCGGGTCGCGCCGCTGGCCGCCGGGTACGGGCTGTCGTTCGCCGTCGCCCAGCCGATCGCTCCCGACGAACTCAGGATCATCAGCCGCTTCTTTCCGCCGGGTGTCCACGTCGGAATCACGATCGGCAGTGACTATGGCCCGATGGACGGGGCGCTCGGCAAGATCCTGCTGGCCTCGATGGATGAAGCCGCAGCCAGGAAACTGATCAAGGGCCGCAAGCTTCCGGCCCACACTCAGGCCACGATCACCAGTCCCGAGTCACTGATCGGGGAGATCGAAGAGGTGAGGGCCCGGGGCTGGTCGGTTTCGCACGGGGAGCTGAACGAAAACAACGCGGCCGCCGCCGGGATCTGCGGTGCGGAAGGAGAACTCGAACTGGTCCTGCTGGCGCTCGGCTTTCCGACCCAGCTCGACGGCGACCGGCTGGATGAGGTCGGCCGGTTGCTGCGGGATACGGCCGATGAAGTCATGGCCAATGCCGGCGTCGCCCTGCCCGGGCGCTAAAGGTCGGATCCGGATTTGCTCCGCCGGTACAGAAAAGCGGCTGGCGGCACTCGCCCGGCTGTGTTAGAT
Organism: Solirubrobacterales bacterium; assembly: GCA_020438425.1. Taxonomy (GTDB): domain Bacteria; phylum Actinomycetota; class Thermoleophilia; order Solirubrobacterales; family 70-9; genus 67-14. Next base: position 9,314 of record JAGQUQ010000049.1, on the reverse strand, counting down.
TTCGTCCACGATATAGAACTTGGTTCAGCAGGTTGAACTTTGGGGCAGATGAGACAAGCCCGCAAGAGTGAAGCGCTGAACAGTCTCCCGGCCCGCCGGGAGCTCTGACAGGAGAAAGAAGTGAGCGAACCGAGGGAAGTAGATCTGGTCATCAAGGGCGGCACGGTGGTCAGCCCGAGTGGAACCCGCAAGGTCGGCATCGCCGTTGACGGCGGCAAAGTCGTCGCCGTCACCGCCGACGAGTTCCTGCCCCCCGCGAAGAAGACGGTTGACGCATCCGGGCTTCACGTGATCCCGGGACTGGTCGACACCGAGGCTCATCCCGGCTGCTACTCGCCGCTCAAGGACGACCTGGCCACCGAGTCGATCGCCGCCGTCACGGCTGGCGTCACGACCTGGGGGGTGCATGCGCCTTCGACCCGGATGGGTCATCCCGAGTTCGCCGAGTACGTGCAGAAGGAAGACGTCATCTCCTTCCATGACTCGTTCCCGTACTTCGAGGCGCTGACCGAGTCCGACTCGGCGATCGACATCTTCCTCACCTACATGCTCGAGACCGATCAGCAGGCTGCGGAGATCCCCGAGTACGCCAAGGACCACGGCGTCACTTCCTACAAGCTCTACCTGCAGGCGATGAGCCCCGAGGCCGAGCCGAACTGGCCCGGCCGCCGGGCCGGGCTCGGAGCCGGCTTCGACGACGGCGTGATCTGGGTGACCATGGAGAACGTCGCCGCGCTCGGTCGCCCCGGAATCGTCTGCATGCATTGCGAGAACTGGGAGATCGCCCGGATCTTCGACAAGCGCCTCAAGGACGAGGGCCGCACCGACTGGGCGACCTGGTCGGACCGCTCGCCCCACTACCTCGAGGCCTCGCACATCCGCTGGTACGGAGACATGGCCGCCGAGATCGGCTGCCCGATCTACATCCAGCACTCGACCACTCCCGAGTCCTACAAGGAGATCCTCGAACTCAGGGGTCGCGGAGTCGAGATCTACGGCCAGACCGGGCCGCACTGGCTCCACTTCGGCAAGGGCGAGAAGAACGCCTGGCGGATCAACGTGCCGCTGCGCTCGCGGGAGAACAACCCGAACATCTGGACCGCCCTCCAGGCCGGGATCATCGACTCGGTCGGCTCCGATCATGTGGTCGCCTGGGAGCCCGCCGGCTACGAGGATTCCTACAACGAGAACATCTGGGAGCTCAAGACCGGTTTCACCTCGAGGGTCGAGATGCACCTCCCGGTGCTGCTCGAAGGGGTCCACCAGGGCAAGCTCACGCTAGAACGCATGGTCGAGGTGGCCTGCTCCAACCCGGCGAAGATCTTCGGCGTGTACCCGCAGAAGGGCCTGATCGAGGTCGGCGCCGACGCCGACATCGTGCTGGTCGACCTGAACAAGGAAGTCACGGTCAAGAACGAGAACGTGCTCACCCGCTCGGGCTGGACGGTCCTCGACGGCCACACGATCCACGGCTACCCGGTCGCCACCTTCCTGCGCGGCAAGCAGATGTCGAAGTTCGACGACGGCGCTCCCGGCCCCGAGTTCATCGGTGACGCCGACGGCCACTACCTGCGACGCACCCCCGGCCAGGACCTGATCCCGGTCGCCGGCGGCGAAGGTGCCCGGGCCGAGGTTCGCAACCTGCCGAAGCTGGGCAAGCCGGAAGGCAGCGCCGTGGGGATCGATGTCTGAGGCAACCGACAGCGGCAACGTCTGGGACGACGTCCTGCCGGAAGAGGACCGGCAGGTCTTCGAGGCGGCCGGCTGGGGCAAGGACGTCGGCTTCGGCGAGAAGCCGGTCCTGCTCGTGGTCGACGTGATCTACAACTTCGTTGGTGACGTGCCGGAGCCGATCCTCGAATCGATCAAGCGCTGGCGCTACTCCTGCGGCGAACGCGGCTGGGAGGGTGTGAAACACCTGCAGCGGCTGATCGCGGCGGCGCGGGAGAAGCAGATCCCGATCGTCTACACCGGCATGGACCGGCGGCCCGACGGTTTCGACCAGGGTGCCTGGAACTGGAAGAGCTACCGCTCCGGCGAGGCCTCCGACATCAAGGGCTCGCTCGGCAACGAGATCGTCAAGGAAATCGCTCCCGAACCGCAGGACATCTACTTCGTCAAGGACAAGCCGAGCGCCTTCCACGGCACCCACCTGCTCGACTACCTGATCTACCTGGGTGCGGATACGGTGATCACTACCGGGACGACGACAAGCGGATGCGTCCGGGCCAGCGCCGTGGATGCCACCCAGTACAACTATCGCTCGATCGTCCCGGAGGAATGTGTCTGGGACCGCTCGATGATCTCCCACAAGGTCAATCTCCTCGACATCCAGATGAAGTACGGCGACGTCAAGAAGACCGACGCGGTGATCGAGTACTTCCGGTCCCTGCCGGACCGTCCCTGTGGCCCGAACACGCCGACCGGGGTCGCCAACACCGAACAGGAGGTGCCGAAGTGAGCGAAGACCTGAACCTGGAAGTCGAAGTCCGCAAGATCGTCACGGTCGTGGAGGAAGTCCACGCCGAGGGCGGTCGCGGTGACGAAGGCGGACCCCTGAAGAAGGTCGCGGTAGCGGTGGTCTTCAGGAACCCCTACGCCGGCAAGCCCTTCACCGATGACCTCTCGGAACTTGTCAAGGCATCGGCTGGTCTCGGCAAGCTGATCGGCGAGCGGGCCAACGAGGCGATCGGTGGCGAAGTCGAGAGTCACGGCAAGGCCGTCGTGGTCGGAACCGCCGGTGAACAGGAGCATGGGAACGCGGCCAAGACGACCGAGTTCGGCAACCCGTTCCGGGAAGGATTCGGCGGCGGGAAGGCCTGGCTGCCTTCGACCACCAAGCGTTGCGGTCCGGGTGCGAGCGTTGACGTCCCCCTCTGTTACAAGGACGAGATCTGGGTCCGCTCGCACTACGACACGATCACGATCCAGATCGAGGACGCCCCGGCCCCGGATGAGATCGTCCTGATCGGGGCGGTCGCCTCGCGCGGGCGGCTGAACGCCCGGGTTGGCGGCAAGACCAAGGAAGAGGTCGAGTAAAGACCATGGCCCGGGCCGGCAATAAACTTGCGGCGCGGGCCGCAGCGGGAGCGGGAGGGCGCCGGTGAGCCGGACCCTGGAGATCCGCAATCTCGCCGGGATGGTGACCGGCCGGCTTGATGACGGCTACCTCGAACCGGAAGTGATCCGGATCGAGGACGGGCTGATCGCTTCCTTTGAACCCGGTCCGGATCCGGACGTGGTCCTGGACGCCGGCGGCGCCATGGCCTGTCCGGGCCTGATCGATTCCCATGCCCATGTCGTCTTCGGAGACTGGACCCCGCGCCAGAGCACCCTGGGCTGGATCGAGTCCTCGATGCAGGGCGGGGTGACCTCGATGATGTCGGCTTCCGAAGTTCACCTTCCCGGCCGCCCGAAGGATCGGGAGGGTGTCAAGGCACTGGCGGTGGCGGCTCAACGCGCCTTCGAGAACTTCCGCCCCGGCGGGGTCAAGGTGATGGCCGGTTCGGTGATCATCGAACCGACTCTCGAGCCGGAGGATTTTGCCGAGTTGAAGGAGAGGGGCGTGTGGCTGGCCAAGGTCGGCTTCGGCGACTTCAGCCCGCAGGCGGATGCGGCGCCGCTGGTCCGGGCGGCCCAGGAAAACGGATTTGTGGTCATGAACCACACCGGCGGGGCTTCGATTCCGGACTCTTCCCCGGTCACGATCGAGGATGTGCTCGCGCTCGGCTGCGACATCATCGGTCACGCAAACGGAGGCACCACAGCCCTGCCGGAACTCGACCTGCCGAGACTCTTCGATGCCCCGGGGGTGATCCAGCTGGTCCAGGCCGGCAACCTCCGTTCCAGCATGAACATCATCGAGATCGCCTGGGAAGAAGACCGGCTGGACAAGATCGTGCTCGCTACCGACACCCCCACCGGGACCGGGGTGATGCCGCTCGGAATGATCAAGACCGTCTGCGAGATCTCCTCGCTCTGCGGCATGCGGGCCTCAAAGGCGATCGCGCTCGCCACCGGCAACAACGGGAAAGCACTCGGGGTGGAGCAGGGGATCCTCGAACCCGGCCGACCGGCCGATCTCTTCTGCTGCTTCCGGCCGCTGGGGTCTTCCCAGAACGGTCCGCTCGAATCGATCGAGTACGGCGACATCCCGGGAATCGCCGCGGTCGTCGTCGACGGCGAGGTCCGGGCACTGAGGTCGAGAAACACCCCGGCCCCGGACGGGGCCTGTGAAATCAAGGAGAAGAATGGCTGAAGTGATCGTTCCCGCCCGCGAGGCGCGGACCATGGAAGTAAAGAAAGGCCAGGTCCTCGAGATCGTCGACCTCGAAGGCCAGCAGGTCGGCGATTTCACCGCCTGGCTCGCCTCGGACCCGAACGAGTACCTCTCGCCGAGTCACACGATTTCCTCGAACGGCAAGCTGGTGCCGGAAGTCGGGGACTCGATCCTCTCCAATCACCGGACGCCGCTGCTCCGGATCGTCCGAGACGATGTCGGCCGCCACGACCTGGTCGTGCCCTGCTGCGACCCCGAGCGCTACTCGATCGATTACGACGCACCCGACCACGGTTCCTGCCTGCTCTCGCTGGAGACGGCGATCGAAGGCATGGGACTCCCGCTGCGGGGGGAGATGTGCTGGAACGTGTTCATGAACAACCAGATCGAGGACGGGAAGATCGTCACCTACGAGCCGCCTCATCCGGCCGGTTCGACCATCGCGATGGAGGTGCTCGAAGACATGACGGTCGCCCTTTCCGCCTGCCCGCAGGACATCTCTGCCGTCAATGCCTTCAACCCGACCCCAATGGCAATGAGGACCTCCGGCTAGTGACCGGGACTTCCCCGACAACAGCCGCCGAAGTGGCCGAGGCCGCCCGGATCATCACCGGGGCCGGACTGGTCGAGGCCTTCGGTCATGTCTCGGCGCGGACCGGGGACGGTTTCCTGATCACCTCGACCCGGCCGCTCGGCGCCGCCGCGGCCGCTGACGTCCATCAGGTCGGGGCAGATGGCGGGGTCGCCGAGGGTACGACCGACGTGCCGCTCGAAACGCCGATGCATGCGGCCGTTTACGAGGCCCGGCCGGATGTTGGCGCGATCGCGAGAACCCACTCCCCGGCCGCGGTGCGGGCCGGCGTGCTCGGAGAGATCCCGCCCCTGACCCACGGCCTCGGTGGCCTGGCCGGGGAGGTGGCGCTTTCCGCCCGGACCGACCTCGTCGCCGACCGGGAGGCCGGGCAGGAGATCGCCAGGGACCTCGGGCAAGCAAACTGTCTTTTGATCCGCGGAAACGGTTCGATTGCGACCGGGCGCAGCCTGGCCGAAGCGGTCGTTCGTGCCCGCTACCTGGAGGAGAGGTGCCTGGTCAGCGAGGAGATGGAACCGGCGGACGGCTGGAGGGCCGAGCTGCTGGAACCTCGCGCCAGGTGGTTCGAAACGGAAACGACCCGGGCCTGGGCCTGGCTGCGATGGAGGTACGGAGGAGAAAGGTAGGCCACTGCGGTGAGCCCAGCCGGTCGGATACCGGACGGGTGTTTCAGACTGACTAACAAGAGAGAGGATTCATGAGTCTCAAAAGCAGTTGGAAAAAGATCATGTTGTTGCTCGCCGCGACCATGGCACTCGCCGTCGGCGTGGCCGCCTGCGGTTCGAGTGATGACGACAGCGGCGATTCGGGTGATTCGGGAGACACGGCAGCCCAGGTCCAGGACGCAACCCTGGTGCTGGACTTCATCCCGGGCGCGGTGCACGCCGGAATCTACGAAGCGGTCCAGAAGGGCTACTACGAAGACAACGGGATCAACCTGAAGATCATCGAACCGACGTCGACCGCCGACACCCTGAAGCTGATCGACGCCGGCAAGGCCGAGTTCGGCATCGCTGACGGCATCGACCTGGCTACCCAGATCGTTGACGGCCGTGAAGCCCAGGGCGTCATGGCGATCGCCCAGCGGCCGCCGGGTGGCCTGATCACCCTCGAGGAAGACGGGATCACCGATCCCAAGCAGCTGGAAGGCGAGACGGTCGGCGTGACCGGCGTGCCCTCCGACAACGCGATCCTCGACACGATCATGGCCGACGCCGGAGGCAGCTCCGAGAACGTCGACGTAGTGACCATCGGGTTCAACGGCGTCCAGTCGCTGGAAGCCGGAAAGGTCAAGGCGTTCACCGGGTTCATCCCGGCCGACGGCGTCCAGGTGGAAGCCGACGGCTACAAGACGAAGAACTTCCCGCTCGACGAGTACGGAGGACCTTCGTACCCCGGGCTGGTGGTCTTCTCGACCGAGTCCAAGATCGGTGAGGACCCTGACCTGATGCAGGGCTTCGTCGACGCCACGGTCAAGGGCTATCAGGATGCTCTGGACGACCCGGCCGCCGCGATCGATTCCCTGATCTCCCAGACCCAGGGCATCGACAAGCAGCTGGCGACCGACTCGTTCGACGCCTGGGTCCCGCTGTTCGGTCCGGCCGACACTTTCGGCCAGTTCAACAAGGAGAACCTGGAGTCGCTCTCGACCTTCATGGTCGATAACGGCCTGGCGGATCAGCCGATCTCGCCGGACCGCTACGCGACGACCGAGTTCACCCAGCCCAACGAGTAGCGCGGGCGAAAGAAAAGCGAAGGAGGATTGAGTTGCAGGCAGGTTCGAAACTGAAGATCGAAGGTCTCTCGAAGACCTACAGAGGTACCGGTGGCGGCGAGAACGTCACCGCTCTGAAGGATGTCGGCATCGAAATCGGTGCCGGAGAGTTCGTCTCGATCGTCGGTCCCTCGGGCTGCGGCAAGTCGACCCTCTTCAACATCATCGCCGGGCTGATCCGGCCGTCGAGCGGCAAGGTGCTGCTCGACGGCCGGCAACCCGACGAGTTGCTCGGATCGGTCGGGTACATGCCCCAGCGGGACTGCCTGATGCCGTGGCGGACCGTGCTCGACAACACCACTCTGGGCCTCGAGCTGAACGGGGTGCGCAAGAAGCAGGCCCACAAGCAGGCCCTGGCCGAGTTCGAGCGGTTCGGGCTCGCCGGTTTCGAGAAGCACTGGCCGGCCAAGCTTTCCGGTGGCATGAAGCAGCGGGCGGCGCTGCTTCGCACCTTCCTCGCCGGCCGCGACGTGATGCTGCTCGACGAGCCCTTCGGAGCGCTCGACGCGCTGACCCGGGCCAACATGCAGGAGTGGCTGCTGGACGTCTGGCAGGAAGACCGCAAGACCATCCTTTTCGTGACCCACGACGTCGAGGAAGCGATTTACCTCTCCGACCGGGTCTATGTGATGTCCGGCCGGCCCGGTCGCGTCTCGCTCTGCGTTGACGTGAAACTTGACCGGCCGCGCAAACCGGAGATCACCATGTCTCCCGAGTTTCTGCTGCTCAAGCAGAAGCTGCTCCGGCCGCTCGAGGAGGCAGCCGCAACCAGTGGCGGGCTCTTCGTCGAGGACCGGCCGACCCTGGAGGAACAGCTCTGATGTTCGCCCGAGGAACCAGGTCCCGTCGCATCGCTGCGGCGGTGCTGCCGCCACTGCTCTTCGCGATCTTTGTGCTCGGCGCCTGGCAGCTCTACACGGTGGTCGGCAACATCAAGGAGTCGACCCTTCCGCCCCCCACCGCGGTGGCCGAGGCGCTCTGGAATGACCGGTCGCTGCTGCTCGAAAACGCCTGGGTGACGATCAAGGAGATCCTGCTCGGTTTCGCCGCAGCGATCGTGCTCGGGGTCGGGCTGGCGGTCCTGATCCGCAGTTCCCGCACGATCGAACGGGCGGTCTACCCGTGGCTGGTGGTTTCGCAGATGGTGCCGATCCCGGCGATCGCCCCCCTGCTGATCATCTGGTTCGGATTCGAGATGCAGCCCAAGATCATCGTGATCATGCTGGTCAGCTTCTTCCCGATCGCGGTCAACACGATCGACGGGCTCAGGGCCGCCGAGCCGGAACTGCTCAATCTGCTCCGGACCCTGAAGGCGAACTCCTGGCAGCGGTTCCGCAAGGCCCAACTGCCGGCCGCGCTGCCGTTCCTGTTCTCGGGCCTGAAGGTTGCCGCGGCACTCTCGGTGATCGGCGCGGTCTTCGCCGAGTGGGTCGGTGCCTCGGAAGGTCTCGGCTACCTGATCCTGGTCCTGAACAACCAGACCGCGACCACCGAGATGTTCGCGGTGATCGTCACCCTGGCCTCGATCGGCATCGCGCTGTTTTTGATCGTCACGCTGCTGGAGCGGCTGCTCCTGCCCTGGTACTACGAGTCGCGTGAGACCGAAGGCGAGGGTCTTCACCTCGAGGTCGAGGAGAAGGCGTGAGCGAGTCGGTCACGATCGTGCGCGGTGCCTGGGCCCTGACCATGGGCCCGGCCGGGGCGATCCGGGAAGGGGCTGTCGCCTTTGACGAATCGGGTTCGATCCTGTCGGTCGGCAAGGCCGAGGAGCTGATCGCGGCCAACCCCGACGCGGAGGTGGTCGGGGACGGCAACGGGATCGTCCTGCCGGGCTTCGTCAACGCCCACACCCACCTGACCGAAGGTCTGATCACCGGCATGGGGGAGACCGCGGTGCTCTGGGAGTGGTTCGAGCGGGTGGTGAACCCCTCCGGGATCACGATCACCCGGGAAGAGGTCGAGCTCGGCACCCGGCTCAAGGCGGTCGAGATGCTCGAATCCGGCATCACCACGGTCAACGACATGTGCTGCCACCGCAACCTCGGTTCGCTGGCCTCGCTCGGCGCGGTCGATGGTCTCTCGGCAATGGGTATGCGCGGCGTGGTCAGCTTCGGAGCCGAGGACATGTACGACGATGCGCCGCCGGCCGATGTCTTCATGGCCGAGCACGAGGCGCTCGCCGACCTGATCTCGGGCGAGGAGATGATCGACTTCCGGATCGGAGTCGGCACCGTGCTCGGCATGAGCGACGAGCTCTTCCAGCGCACGATCGCCGCGGCCGGCGAGAACGGCTGGGCGGTCCACACCCACCTCGCCGAGGTCCGCGAGGAGATCACCGAATCAACCCTGCTTCATGGCGGCTCGACCATCCAGCACGCCGAAAGGACCGGCCTGCTCGATCACGAAGTGATCGCCGGCCACTGCATCTGGTGCTCCGAGACCGACATCGGGCTGCTCGCCTCGAAAGACGTCGCCGTCGCCCACAACCCGGTCGCCAACATGATTCTCGCCTCCGGCGTTTGCCCGGTGCCGCGCCTTCTCCGGGAGGGAGTGCGGATCGGGATCGGCACCGACGGTGCCGCCTCCAACGACTCCCAGGACATGTTCGGAGCGATCAAGTCGGCTGCCCTGCTGCAGAAGGTCCATCACCTGCAGGCGGTGGCAATGAC
>JAGQUQ010000048.1 GCA_020438425.1 Solirubrobacterales bacterium | reverse complement strand
CCGTCTTCCTTGAACGCAGGCTTGAGGCCGGCCAGACCTTCGAGGCTGGTGCCGGGCCGAATTCCCTGGTCGGTGCTGTAGGTGTCGCCGTTGACCTGGAAGGGAGCGATCTCCCGCTCGAAGCGGCCTTCCTCGGTCGCCTGCTGGGCCCGGGCGTGGGAGCGGACGGCGAGCTCGTCGAGGTCGACCTTGGGGATCTCCCACTTGTCGGCGATCATCTCGGCCGAGATGCCCTGGTTGACCAGGTCGTACTTCTCGAGCAGCTCGGGCGAGTAGGCGTACCCGTATTCACCCATCACCTTGGCGGCATCGCCGAAGGAGAGGTGACCCATGTGCTCGACACCGCCACCGATCATCACGTCATGGACACCGGAAGCGATCATCGCCGCGGCGTAGTTGATCGCCTGCTGGGCGGAACCGCACTGGCGGTCGATCGTGGTGGCCGGAGTCTCGATCGGGAAGCCGGCCTCGAGCCAGGCGTTGCGCCCGATGTTGATGCTCTGCTCACCGAACTGCTGGACACAGCCGGCCACGACGTCCTCGACCTCGGCCGGGTCGATGCCCGCCCGCTCGACGACGTTCCTGTAGGCGTGGGCCAGGAGAGTCGAAGGATGGGTGTTCTTGTAGTAGCCCTTCTCCTTGTGGCCGCGGCCAACCGGGGTGCGAACCGCCTCCACGATTACGACTTCACGACCGCCAAACTTGCTCATTTTCTGACCTTTTTCTCCGATTCTGTGACTGGGATTCGAGGTTGCAAACTGATCACAAGCGTAGCCGATTGACTCGTCAGTCAATTCCTTTCATTTGTCGATCCCAATAGGGTTCGCCCCGATGACCGCAACGCCCTACGAATTCGTCGCGATCGCCGGCAGCGGCACGATTGCCACCGGACTCGCAGCCGTCGCATCAACTTCCAGCAGCCGGGTCGTGATGCTGGTTCGCTCGGAAGAATCGGCGGATCGAGCCCTGGCCGCGGTCGAAAAAGCCAGCCGGAGGATCCCCGGTGCAAACCCCTCCCGTGTCACCACCACGATGGAAATCGGCGACCTGGCCGAGGCCAACCTGCTGGTCGAAGCGGTGGTCGAGGACGCCGCAGTCAAGGCGGACCTGCTGAAGCGGGTGTCTGTGGTCGCCCCCGGGGCGGACCTGGCAACCACCACCTCCTCCCTTTCGATCACGAAGCTGGGCGAGGATTCCGGTGCCGCCGAACGGGTCTACGGGCTGCATGTCTTCAACCCGGTCCCGGCGATGCAGCTGGTCGAGCTGATCTTTCCCGAGCCGGTGACCGAAGAAGTTGCCGAGCGGGCTCACGACTGGTGCCACATCCTTGAGAAGACGGCAGTCGAAGTCCCCGACACGGCCGGTTTCGCGGTCAACCGCCTGCTCTTCCCCTACCTCTTCGACGCGGTCCGCTACCAGGAACGCACCGGCCTGGAGGCCGCGGCGGTGGACCAATGCATGACCCTCGGGGTCGCCCACCCGATGGGTCCGCTGGCCCTGCTGGACCTGGTCGGACTCGACGTCGCCGTCGCGATCGGTCAGGCCCTGAACGCGGAATCCGGCAATCCGGATCACCTGGCTCCGGGCAGCATCGAGGATTTCGTGGCGGCCGGCCACCTCGGCCGAAAAACCGGCCGCGGCTTCTACGATTATTCGTAGTACCTCGGGTGTAGCCCCTTCCCACCATCCTTGAACCTTCAGGGAAGGGGCGGGTTTGATTCGGAGAGCGAGCGAAGACTCGCTCGACTGCAGTTAAGTGAGCGCGTTGATCTTGAGCGCCAGCTCAAAATCAGACGCGGTTAACCCGCCTTCGGCGTGGTTGGTTATTGCGACGGTGACCTTGTTCCAGGAGATTCCAAGGTCGGGATGGTGGTTCATCGCTTCGGCCGGTTCGACCAGTGAGTCGACGAAGCGGATCGACCCGACGAAATCCTCGAACTCGAACTCGCGGACGATCCTCCGGCCCTCGAGACTCCAGCCTTCAAGTTCAGCCAGCCGGTCCTGAATTTCCTGATCTCCAAGCAGTGCCATGGTCCGAGCCTACCCGGGATGCCATATTTCACCCATGCGGATTGCCTCCCTCGTCCCCTCTTCGACCGAGATGCTGTTCGCGCTCGGGTTCGGTGACCAGGTGGTGGCCGTCACCCACGAATGCGACTTCCCGCCGGAGGCTGCGGAGCTTCCCCACCTCAGTTACACGGTCATACCCGAAGGTCTCTCCCCGGCGGAAATCGATGCCGAGGTGAAACGGATCGTCGGCGAAGGGAGACCGCTCTACGGGCTCAAAGCCGAGGTGCTGGAAGAAGTCCGGCCAGACCTGATCATCGCCCAGGACGTCTGCGCGGTCTGCGCCGTCTCCTACGACGACGTGCTGGCGATCGCCGCCCGCCTGCCGGGCAACCCGACGGTCCTGAAGCAGGACCCGATCTCGCTGGCCGAGGTTATGGACAACGCGGTCGAGGTGGCAGACGCCGCCGGAAAGCCGGAGGCCGGCAGAAAGCTGAAGGCCGATCTGACTGCCCGCATCGACGCGGTGCGAGAAGCGGTCGCGGGTCGCGCCCGCCCGACCGTTCTCGCCCTCGAGTGGCTGGACCCGCCGTTCACCGGAGGTCACTGGGTGCCGGAGATGATCGAGATCGCCGGCGGATCCGATCTGGTGGGCCGGGCCGGCCAGAAATCCGCCGAGTGCGAATGGGAAGGCCTGAATGGCCTGAACCCGGACCTGACCGTGGTCATGCCCTGTGGCTACTACGTCGAGGAAGCGGCAACCCAGGCTCGCCAGCACATGGACAGGATCAGGTCAACCGGGGCCGAACGGGTCGTCGCGGTTGACGCGGCCGCCTCGTTCTCGAGGCCGGGCCCCCGGCTGGTCGACGGAATCGAGCTCCTCGGGCACCTGCTCCACCCGGAGGTCTGCCCCCTAGAGGAAGGGAAGATTCAGCATCGCGAAACGTAGGCCGGGCACCGGTTCCGACGACGAAATCGCCACGAAGACCGAAACCACAGCGATCGCGATCATCCCGCCGTACTCGAGCAGCTTCGGATTCGACCCCAGGTAGCCCCGCTCCCCGGCGATGATCAGGATGCCGCAGAGTCCGCCACCGATCAGGCCGCCGATGTGTCCGCCGATGCTGATGCCACTGATCGTGAAGGTCAGCAGCAGGTTGATACCGATGATCAGGCCGATCTCGTTGGCGATGTGGCCGAGACCGCGACCGTAGGCGATGATGAAGGTCGCCGCGAACAGCCCGAACACGGCGCCGGATGCGCCAACCGTGATCGCAATGTTGTCGCTGAGCAGGATCGCCCCGAGCGAGCCGGCCAGGAGCGACGCGAAGTAGACCATCAGGAAGCGGGCGCTGCCGATCGAGGGCTCGAGCACCCGGCCGAGGAAGTAGAGCGCGATCATGTTGAAGGCGATGTGCATGAAGCCTGCATGCAGAAAGCCGGAGGTGACCAGGCGATAGGGCTGGCCGTCCGCGACCATCGCCCCGATCAGGCCGTAATCGTTAATCAGATCCGAGCTGGTCGAACTGAGACCACCCGATCCGGTCGCCATCTCGGCCAGGAAGACGATCACGTTGATCGCGATCAGGGCGACCGTTGCCGGGTAGCCGCCGACCTGCGAGGTGGCGGCGGGTCCGCTTCGCACGCGGGTCTTCTCGCTCGCGCATTCCGGGCAGCGCATGCCGACCGGAGTCGGCGTCATGCAGTCCGGACAAATCGGGCGACCGCAGCTGGAACAGGAAACTCCGGTCTCGACTTTGGGGTGGCGATAACAGGTGGCCAAGAAGGTGAACCCTACCGAGGGACCCACCTCCGCCGATCCTGTGAGAATGGTCCCCGATGGAGAGGACCGCATACGCCCGCCTTTACTCGACGGTCGTCGGGGCTTTTCTGGTCCTGCTCGGCTTCGCCGGGCTGCTGGTCAACTTCGAGTTCGACCCGCCGGAACTCACCGATGACCTGCTCGGCTTCTACACCGTGAACGGCTGGGCCAGCCTCTTTCACGTCGGGGCGGGCCTGCTCGGCCTCTTTCTCGCCCGGCCGCTGCCCCGGCTGTTCGCGATCCTCGCCGGGGCCGTCTTCACGGTGCTTGGGGTCTGGGGACTGGTCGCGACCAATGGAACCTTTCTGCTCGACGCCCTGCCGGCCACCCGTTGGGTGAACGCGATCAACCTGCTGATCGGCCTGGCCGGGCTCACCGCCTTCGCGGCCAGCCGCTGGGACCGGATCACCGCCTGGTTCGGGGGCCTTGGCTCCCGACTGGAAGCCCGATCCGAAGCCCGGCGCCAGAAACGGCGCCGAAAGAAAGTCCGCAAACGCCGCCGAGTAGCCGACGGCTGAGCTCCTCCCTCCATCAGTTGCCACTTGGGAGGAGCGGGTTTCTGTTGTGCCCCGGCGAAGACCGGGGCACTTTTCTTATGTTCGGCTGCGACGGCGAAAGCCGACCAGGATCAGGGCGCCGGTGGCCACCCCGCCGGCGGCGAGGGCGGTAACAGGACGGATCCAGTTGCGCGGATCCCTGAGCGACTCAAGTTCGCTCTCGGTCAGCTCCTCGGCCCACTCGGCAAGGTCGGAGGCGGCCGCATCGGTGATCGCCGAAAACGTGTCGTGCAGGCGGTCGGACATCCGCTGGGGCGGGTCAACCGGCTTCAGGGCATCGGCCAGCAGACTCTCTATGCGGAGCTCATCCATGCTCAACGGGAGCCTCCTCGGCATCGAGCAGTTCCTGAAGCTGCTTGATCGCGCGATGGATCAGCACCTTGGTCGCGCCGTCGGACTTGCCCATGGCCCGGGCGATCTCCCGGTTGTCCATGCCGAGCGCGAACCGCATGACGAGAGCCTCGCGGCGATCGTCCGGAAGCTCCTGAAGATTCTCGATTACCGCCCGGAGCTCGGCCCGGCCCTCGACCAGATCCTCGGTCGAATGCTTCGCCGCCGGCGGTTCGATGCTTTCCAGCGGCGTCTGCGGTTTGCGGGAACGATCCCGGTGATAGTTGGCAGCCAGGTTGTGGGCGATCCGGATCAGCCAGGGCCGGAGCGGACGGCCGTCCGACTCCTGCCGGGCCCGGGCGAAGTGCCGGTAGGCCTGAAGGAAGGTCTGTTCGGTCAGGTCCTCGGCGTCGTGATGGTTGCCGATCCGGTAGTACGAGTAGGAGTAGACGTCCTTCAGATGGTCCCGATAGAGCTGCTCGAAGGCCCGATCGATCTCGGCCTTCGACTCCGGGGGTGGTGTTGCGCCGGGACCGGACACGACCGCACCTTATCCCGAAAGCCTTCGCTCTCGACCCGGCGCGATTCACGCCGCCCTCCTTGAATGACCCGAGCGCCTGAGCGCGGCGACCCATTCGTCCGAGCTGATCCGGCCGGTCGCAAGATCGGACAGCCCGGTCAAGGCATCGGCCGGGCACCCGGCAGCGGCGACTGTCGCCGCAATCTGCGGAACCGAGTCGAGCGCCTCGGAAGCCTGACCGATCGTCTCGCGAATCTGGTCCGGGGCGCTGCCCTTGCCGAGCAGCTCGCCGGCCCGGCGGTTGCGGCTGCCTGAGGCCATCACGGTGGCCAGCAGGTCGCCGACCCCGGCCAGGCCGTTGAAGGTCTCGAGGTCGGCCCCGTTCTTGACCGCGTAGCCGACACATTCGTCCCAGACCGCGGCGGCCGCGATCCCGGCCGCGTTCAGACCGTGGGGTTCGGCCGCGGCGGCCGCAAGCACGGCGGCGTTCTTAGCGGCGCCGGCCATCTCGACTCCGACCACGTCGCGGGACCGTTCGCAGACCAGCCCGGCCCGGTCGAAGACGTCCCCGAGCTGAGCCCGGAGGTCGGCGTTGCCGCTACCCAGCACGAGGGCCGCCGATCCCGAAACGGCTTCGCGGGCATGGGCGGGCCCGCCGAGGCAGGAGACACCCCGGGAGCGGATCCGCTCGCCCACGTAATCCGAAGGCAGCTGTCCTTTCGGCGCAATCAGACCCTTGGCGAGCAGGAGGACTCCGGCCCGGTGGCCGACCCGGTCGGCGACCGCACCGACCGCCTGCGGATAGGAAGCGGAGGGAACGGCGATACACAGCAGGTCCACGCCGCCAAGTTCGATCTGGCTCGAGGCCCGCACTTCGATGCTGTCTGGCAGGCGCACCCCCGGTAGGTACTTTGAGTTTTCGCGGGCGAGTGCCATTTCCTCGGCCTGGTCGGCGGTTCGGGTGCCGAGTTGGACATCGAGACCGCCCCGGGCGAGCAGCACGGCGACCGCGGTCCCCCAGCTGCCGGCTCCGATCACGGCGGCGCGACGCATCGGCGGCAGACCCCCGATGTCTTCCCACTGGAGTTCCACGTTTGGCCAGATGCGATCGGTAACGGAAGCAGCGAGTGCCGGCGAAGGGTTCTCCGACTGCGGGAAAGTCATCGGCCGGCCAACCCGGATGTCGACCTTGCGGGGCCGGATCTTGAGGCCGCGCCGGACGTTCTCGGTTCCGGTCACCGCGACCGGCAGCACCGGAGCCCCGCTGCGCAGGGCGAGCCTTCCGACTCCCCGCTTCGGCTTGCCGAGCGAGCCCTTCCTGATCCGGGTGCCCTCGGGGAAGATGCAGATCGACCCGCCCCGCTCGAGAACCTTCTCGGCGGTTTCGATCGCCAGTTCGTCGGCTTCGCCCCGGCGGATCGGGAAGGCCCCGACCCGGCAGAGCAGGAATCCCTGCCAGCGCTTCTCGAAGAGCTCGACCTTGGCCACGTAGTTCATCGGCTTGCCCCAGGGGAGGCAGGAGCCGATCACGAATGGGTCGAGGAAGCTGCGGTGGTTGGCGGCGACGATCGTCGCGCCCTTGATGTGCGAGTTCTGCCGTCCCTGCCGGGAAAGGCGGAAGTAGACGAGGAAGAACGGCTGAAGGATTATCCGGGCGAACAGGTAGAGGCCACGGTTTACTCCGTGTCTGCGCGTGTACTCGTGGTAGGCCTCAAGCTGCTCCTGGGTCACAAGAGATTCCTACACGCCGGACCGGACCCGGTTACAACCCGGGCGGATACATCTCGCCCGGATCGCCGGCCCCGGCTCGAACCGGCTCAATCGAAGATCGATGGCTTGATCACGATCGGCGGCGAGATCTTCCAGCCATCGTCGGTGCGCACCCGGTAGATCGCATACGGATCACCCTTGTCGGGGCGAGGCAGGCTGATCGTCGCCACTCCTTCGGGTCCGGTCCGGAGTTTGAGCTTGTCAACTACCTCTTCGCGCAAACACCCGGTCTGGAGTCCGACCACCAGCCCGTCCCGGGAATCGCCTGAAACCTTGACCTGGACCCTGGTCCGCTGGGATCTGACCCGGGCGTTCGACCGGGATCCGGTCAGCACCGGCTTCCTTCCCCGGATCGCCACGGCCTGACCGAGCCGTCGCCAGCGGCTCTGCGCCCGTTCAGCTTCAGCCACGAACTTGGTCAGCCAGTGGTATCGGCTTCCTTCGGTGCTGGAATCGGCCCACCAGGTTCCGTCGCGGCGGACCCAGGTTCTGGCGACCATCTCGTCGGTCGCGATCTCGTAGACGCGAACGATCTTGCCTCGCAGGGACTTGTCAGCCACCCCTTCGAAGCGGATCTTGCCGTTGATCCGGTAGGCGGCCGTCATGGTCAGATCGCGTTTGCAGGGCAGCACCCCGGACTCGGGCGACTCCTCTGCGGCGGCTTCCGCTCCCTTTGCGCCGCTACCGGTGCCCTGGATCGCCAGTGCCAGAGCAGTCGTCGCCAGAAGCGTGACCAGAGCCAGCCCCCACAGGCGCCTCCCGATGGTTCCCCGATTCCCCATGAAATTCCATAGTAGCGCCGAAAATCCAGCCGGCAAAATCTTCGATCGCGGCAACGGAACTCTCATTTCTGATCGAGCGAAGCAGATCGAAAGTGTGCTGGGCCCCCGGCAAGCGGGCGAAAGCGACCGGCACACCGGCATCCCGCAGCCGCGAAACGAAGGATCTGGCGATGCCGAAGGAGACCACCGTGTCGCGATCGCCGTGGATCACCAGGAACGGGGGCGCCCCGGCGTGGATCAGGTCCCGGGGGCTCGAAGGCAGCGGCCCGCGCGGCCGGAGGCTCCCGTACTCAAGTCCGCCGTAGTACCCGTAGAGACCGATCGCTCCGGCCACCGAGGTGTCGACTTGCTCGAAGCCGGGCTGAAGCAGCGGCTCGTTCGCGGTCAGGGCGGCCGTGGCCGCGATGTGACCCCCGGCCGAGCTGCCGGCCAGAAGAATCCGGTCCGGATTCACCCCGTGAGAGACACCCTCGTCCTTCGCCCAGGCGATCACCCGCTTCAGGTCGATCGGATAGTCGGGGAACTGGCTCTCGGGACTCAACCGGTAGTTGGCGCTGATGCAGACCCACCCCTTGCCGGCCAGTCGATGGAGAGCCAGTTGCCCTTCCCTCCTCTTGGAGCCGCTCTTGAAGCCGCCGCCGTGCAGGTAGATCAGCGTCGGCCCGGTCACCTCACCGCTTCGGGGCAGGTAGAGGTCGAGCAGGTTCCGCTCGCCGGCCGGTCCGTAGGAGATGTCGGCGATCCGGGTCACCCGCCGTCGCCCGTAGGCCAGGGGGCCGAGCAGGGCCGGAAGCAGCCGAGGCCTTGTTGCTGTTTCCCGCACGGCATCGGGATCGAGCGAGGCGATCGCGCCCTGGACCTGATCCGGACTCCGCATGGAGCGAAAAAGCAGAACGAAGAGTCCGGCGACGACGATCAGGGCGAGGACAACCGTTCCCCACGCCGGGGCGGAATCGATGTCACCCTGCGAGAAGGCGAGTCCGGTCGAGAAGGCCAGGACGAGCGCAAAAAAGTGCGGCTGCTCGTTGACCACGATGCCAGTCCAGAACGAGGCCACCCGGAGCAACGGATTGCGTGGCACCGGAATCAGTTGAAACAGGACGCAAGTCCCGATGAGAATGACCGCGATCAGGTAGCCGAACGGCATCGGCCAACCTTACTTACGAAGCGAAGCCCGGCTCCGGACTTGAACCGGAAACCTCCTGTTTACAAGACAGGTGCTCTACCAATTGAGCTAGCCGGGCAGGAGGCGTGATTCTGACAGCACGGCAGGCTTTTGCCCCGGCCGGGTGCGGTCCGGCGCGGGGTTGGGGCCTGCCGGCCTGCCTTCAGCGGATCAGACGGCGACGTCGCGCGACTCGAGGTGCTTGCTGAGTTTGCGCTTCACTCGCTGCAGGGCGTTGTCCACGGTCTTGGTTTCGCAGCCGAGCAGGGCGGCCACGTCCTCGTAGGAGCGATCCTCCAGGTAGTAGCCGAGCACGCTGCTCTCCATCTCGGAAAGGGTCGACTGGAGGCAGGAGACCAGGGAAGCGAGTTCTTCCGAGCTGATTGCCTGGTTGACCGGATCAAGCGCGGTCGGTCCCGGCAGGATCTCCTCCATCGTGGTCTCCGACTCGGTGTTGGCGGCCGGCGACTGGCCGAAGGACACGTACTGGTTGAGCGGGGCGTGCTTGTTCCGGGTGGCGGTCTTTACCGCGGTGATGATCTGGCGCGTGATGCAGAGCTCGGCGAAGTTGCGGAAGCTCGACTCGCGATCGGTCCGGTAGTCGCGGATCGCCTTGTGAAGACCGAGCAGGCCCTCCTGGATCAGGTCGTCGGAGTCACCGCCGACCAGGAAATAAGAAGAGGCCTTGAGACGGACGAACGAGTGATAACGACGGATCAGCCGGTCGGCCGCATCGGTCCTGCCCCGCTTGGCGAAGGCCACGAGGGTCTCATCATCAGGCTCAAGTCGAGGGTTAGATGCTGCGCGAACAGATCGGGCAGGGACGTCGGAAACCGCTTGGCTATGGGAAATTGAGGTTGGGGTAGCCACCGCACATTCTCCTTAGGAAGAAGGCCTGTGGCGCCACTTACCTCCCCTGGACGCCCTTGCTGACAGGTGAATCTCACACTCAAGTTGAGCTTCACCCTTTATCTGCCGATTAGTTTACACACGCGCAGAGTTCTGTCAACTAGATGCCTCCAAAACTGCAACGGCAGTTGCATTCCGGCCGCCAGGCAGGAAACCGCAGTGGGTCGGATTTCCGACGTCGGGACCGGAAATCCGACCCACCGCTTCAGGTGGTTCGCCGGGGCGTCGAGACGCCGCGTCGAAGGCGTCAGGAGCGCTGGCGGATTGCTTCGAAAATGAGGACCGAAGCGGCGACCGAGACGTTGAGGGAATCGACCTTTCCGGCCTGGGGAATTGCGAGGAGGCCGTCGCATGACTCCGCGACCCTCGGCCTGAGACCCTTCTCCTCGGTACCCAGAACCAAGGCGGTCTTTCCGGTCAGGTCCACTTGCCACGGAGCCTGGCTGGCGGTGCCATCGGCACCCCAGACCCAGAATCCGGCGTCCTTGGCCTCGGATATCCAGTCGCTGATGTTGCGGACCCGGGCGATCTTCAGGTGCTCGACCGCGCCGGCCGAGGCCTTGGCGGCCGCCGCTGTAACCGAGGCGGCACGACGGTCGGGGATCACCACCCCGGTGGCCCCGGCGGCCTCGGCCGAGCGACAGACGGCACCAAGATTCCGGGGATCCTGGACCTGGTCGAGGACGACGACCAGAGCGTCGTCGATCCCGAGAAGCTCGGAGCCCGCCACATAGGGAAACGGCTCGACTTCGGCCACAATCCCCTGGTGGTCGGTGGAGCCGCAGAGATCGACCAATTTGGTCTCGGTCGTTTCAGGCACTTCCCAGACGCGCAGCACGCGGCGGCGGCCCTTCCGGGCCTCCTCGACCGGATTGCGGCCGTAGATGATCTCGGAATCGGCCATTCTCAGCCCCGGGGAACGAGTCGGGCGCCTTCAGCACCGTCGCGAACTTCCCAGCCGAGTTCGGCCAGCTGATCGCGAATCTCGTCGGCCCGGGCCCAGTCCTTGCTTTCCCGGGCGGCATTGCGGGCATCGAGCAGTTCGAGCGCCGCCGCGTCGGGACCCCCCTCCCCGCTTTCGGCCAGCGAGCCCAGCCCGACCAGGTCGAGCATGCCGGCCAGCGCAGTGCCAGAGCCGGCCAGACCGGGGTCATCCGGACTCTGGTTGGCCGCCCGGACCAGGTCGAAGGCCTCCCGCATCGCCCGCGGGGTGTTGAAGTCATCGGCCAGAGCGTCCCGGAAACGGTCGGCGGCGGCTGCGGCCTCTTGGCCGGGCTGCTCGCCCGAGGGGTTCTCCCGCAGGAAGTTGCGCAACCGCTCGTTCCCGGCCGCAGCCTGTTCCAGCGGACCTTCGCCGAAGGCCAGCGGCTGGCGATAGTGACCGGAAACCAGGTAGGCGACCACCGTCTCGGCCCCGTAGGCATCGAGCGCTTCGGAAAGCTGAAATATGTTGCCGACCGACTTGGACATCTTCTCCGAGCCGGTCTCGATCATTCCGTTGTGCATCCAGACCTTTGCGAACTGCCGGTCCCGGGCCGCCTCGGACTGGGCTATCTCGTTTTCGTGATGCGGAAAAACCAGGTCGGAACCGCCGCCGTGGATGGTGAAGGGCTGGCCCAGTTCGGCCTCTGCCATCGCCGAGCACTCGATGTGCCAGCCGGGCCGGCCGGGGCCCCAGGGTGAATCCCAGCTCGTGTCCTCGCCTTCCTTGCGGGCTTTCCAGAGCGCGAAATCCAGCGGATCGCGCTTCAGCGAGCCGGCGTCGTCGCCTTCACCCTGCTCCATTTCCTCGGTCGGCCGGTGGGAAAGCTTGCCGTAGCCCTCGAAGCTGCGGACCGAGAAGTAGACGTCCCCGCCCGACTCGTAGGCATGACCCTCTTCGACCAGGGTCTCGATCAGCGCGACGATCGGGCCGACCGTCTCGGTGGCGAGAGGTTCGGCGTCAGGGCGGCCCAGGCCGAGCCCGCCGGTGTCCTCGAAGTAAGCAGCGGTCATCTCGGCGGCCAGCTCGCCGGACGGGATTCCCCGCTCGATTGCCGCCGAGTAGATCTTGTCGTTGATGTCGGTGACGTTGATCGCCAGCTTCGTCGGGTAGCCCTCGCTCTTCAGGAAGCGGGCCAGCAGCGAAAAGACCACGAAGGGGCGGGCGTTGCCGATGTGGATGCGGCTGTAGACCGTGGGTCCGCAGGCATAGATGCCGATCTCGCCCTCGGTGGGGAGAGTGAGGAGATCCCCACTCATGGTGTCCCTGATCCTTACCTCGCGCATCGCCGCGGGGAGACTACTCAGAAGGTGCGGTAGCCGCCGGCACCGGGGCCGCCACGACGGCGGCGCGGCACGGGTCCGTCACCACCCTCGGAGCTTTCCTGCCGTTCCCACTCGGGGGCGGTACTCGAGGCCGCCGACAGGGCTTCCTGCCGGGCCCGGTCGGCGGCGGCCTGGACGTCGTCCTCGGCCGATTGGCGGGCGATGTCGGCCCTCCGCTCGGCTTCACGCTGAATCCGCTCGTCTTCTTCACGCAGGCGTTCATCGGCCCGGCGCCGCGCATTCTCTTCGGCTTCGCGCCCGAAACGCTCGATCAGCTGATCGACCCGTTCGGCTGCTTCCCGGCGAACCTGCTCGGTGCCTTCCATCACCCGGCGATCGACATCGGCTTCGATCTCGGCGATCTTCTGGCGGGCCAGCGACTCGAACTCGTTGGCGTGAGCTTCGGCCTGGGCGGCGCGATCCTGCGCCTTGCGGGTCTTTTCTTCGTAGGCCTCGATCCGGTTCCGGGCTTCGCGCTCGGCGGCCTGCCGGGCCTCCTTGGCGAGCCGTTCCGCAACCTCCTCGAGGTGCCTGGTCCGGGCGGCAAGCCTTTCCTCGCCTTCGGCGGCGACCTTGGCCATCGCCTCGTCGCGGGTCTCGCGTTCCTGCTTGAGCGTACCTTCGACCCGCTTCAGGTCAGCTTCGACCTTGGCCTGAGCCTCGCGCTGGTCGGCATCCTTCTGCTGAAGTTCCTTGGCCTCGTTCTCGGCCTTGACCCTGGCTTCACGCGAAGCCTCGATCTTCTCGCGGGCCTCGGCGCTGAGCTTGCGCAGGGTTTCCCGGGCCTTGGTCTTGATCTCCTCGCGAGCCTCGGCGACTTCCCGGGCTGCCTGGGTCTTTGCCGCCTCGACCCGCTGGTCTGCGGTCGCCGCGGAAGCCCTGGCCTGCTCGGCCACCTGCCGGTCCTTGCGAGCCTGGGTTACCGAATCACGGGCGGTCGCGAGGGCCTTGAGCTCTGATTCGCGGGCCGCGATCTCGGCCTCCCTGGCGCGGGCTTCGCTTTCCGTGAGTTCCTTGGCAAGGGTCTCGATCCGCGCAGTGAGTTTGCCCGAAGACTCGCCAACCTGGCGCAGCTCGGGGGGCAGGCCGTTGGTGGCGCCGCCCTCTTCCGTCGACGGAGCTGCAGTGGAATCGCTCATCTCCGCTAGAAAACTACTACTTAGCGGCTATTGCAGTTGCCGCTTGAGGATCTTGCCGGTTGCGTTACGGGGCAGTTCCGGCAGGAACACCACATCCCTTGGTGCCTTGTATGAAGCGAGGTTTTCCTTGACGAAAGCTCTTACTCCGGCCTCGTCGAGGGATCCGCCGTCCTTGAGAACCACGAAAGCGCTCAGGGCCTGACCGAACTTCTCGTCGTCGACCCCGATCACTGCCGCTTCGGCCACCATTTCATGTCCCGCGATCAGATCCTCGACCTCGGCCGGGTACACGTTCTCGCCTCCGGAGATGATCATCTCGTCGTCGCGGCCATCGATGAAAAGCCTGCCGTCGGCATCGAAGTGCCCGACGTCACCGCTGGCGAGATAGCCGTCGAGGTCCTCCTTGTTGCCCCCGCCGGTGTAGCCGTCAAAGGTCATCTCGTTGCTGATGAAGATCCGTCCGGTCTCACCCGGGGGAACCTCGTTGCCTGAATCATCAAGCAGTCGGACGCTGGTGCCGTACGGGGGCCGACCCGCAGTTGAAGCGTCGGCCCTGAGATCCTCCGGAGTCGCGATCGAACCCATCGCGACCTCGGTCGACCCGTAGAAGTTGTAGACGTTGTCGCCGTAACGGTCCATCCAGGCGGTCGCCAGGCCGCCGGGAAGCGCCGACCCGGAAAGGGTGACGATCTTCAGTTCATCGGCCCGGAAATCCCGGCTCGTCTCCTCGTCGAGTTCGAGGATTCGCTGCAGCATCACCGGCACGGCGACGATCGCGTCGGCCTCGTGTTCGTCGACCAGCTCCATGGTCTGGGCCGGCTTGAAGCGGCGCTGCAGGATCAGCCGGGCGCCGACCGAAGTGCCGATGATCGAGTTGATGTAGCCCCAGGAGTGAAAGAGCGGTGCCGCCATGACGATCGACTCGCCGGAGAAGTGGGGAATCCGGTCAAGGATCCCGACCAGGACCGCGAGTCCGCTCGGGGCCGGCCGCTGGGCGCCTTTGGGGGTTCCGGTGGTGCCCGAGGTGAGGATGATGTTGCGACCCTTTTCGCTCGGCCAGGGCAGCTCCGAGTCATCGTTCGAGGCGATCAGGTCTTCGAGGCTCGGCAACCCGGAAGTTCCCGGCTCGTCCTCGAAGCCGCAGACCCGACCGACTTCATCCGGCACTCCGGAGAGCAGGTCCTCGAACTCCTGGTCGAGGACCACGACCTTCGCGCCCTCCCGCTCAACCACGTCGGCCAGTTGCGGGCCGGAGAACATCGTGTTGAGCAGGATCACGCTGGCGCCCAGCTTCCAGCCGGCCAGGTTGGCTTCCACGAAACCGCGGTGGTTGCGGCACATGACCGCGAGCCCGTCACCCGGGCCGATTCCCAATCCTGCGAAAGCGTTAGCGAGCGCATTGCTGCGCCGGTGAACCTCGCCGTAGGTCAGGGTGCCCTTCTCGTCGAGCAGATACTCCCGGTCCGGGTACTTGAGGGCAGCCACCCGGATCGAAGTGGCCGGGGTCGTGCCTCCCCGGATCAGGGCCGACGCGGCTCCCGGGAGCGAGGTCGGGCCGAGCCCGCCGATCACCCCGGCCCGATGCAGCGTGCGGATCTCGAAAGCCTTGTTGGAGACGGCTTCGGCAGCCGACTTGACTGGGTTCATTGAGGGGTGACTTTACTTGAGGATCAATCGAGATCGACGGCGGCAACGGCCATGCAGGCGATTCCCTCGCCCCGGCCGATCCAGCCCATCTGCTCGTTGGTGGTCGCTTTGACACTTACCCGGCTTCCCGTGATTTCAGACAGGCGGGAGACCATGGCGGGGCGATGCGGGCCGAGTTTCGGCATCTCGCAGATCAGGGTGGCGTCGACGTTCGTGATCGGGCCCCTCAACATTCCGATGACCGTGCTGAGCAGACCGATCGAGTCGGCTCCTTCCCAGGCCGGGTCGGTGTCGGGGAAGTTCTCACCGATGTCACCAAGCCCGGCGGCACCGAGGATGGCATCGATGACCGCGTGGGTGAGCACATCCGCGTCGGAGTGGCCACTCAGACCTTTCTCGTACGGGATCTCGACCCCGCCGAGGATCAGCCTGCGCCCATCCGCGAAGCGGTGGCTGTCATATCCGATCCCGACGCTGATTGCCATCAGACCAATCGTTTCATGCGCGGATGCGAATCGGCGTTCCCGGCCTGACCCGCTTCTTGAGGGCGAGGATGACCCGGCTCTTCATCGCAGGTCCCGATTCTCGAACAGCGCATGGCAAGAGTTGTTACTGCAGACTACCCAGCGAGGACGCCGTTCGAACCCGGTTGTCGAAGGTCGCAATTTCCGTGACTCCGTGGGCGCGCAGGAAGTCGAGACCCTCGCCGTATCGGTAGCCGATCTGGGCCGGCTCGTGGGCGTCTGACGAGAGGGCGAAAGCTGCTCCGGCCTCGACGCACATCTCCATGAAGGCGGGCGCGGGGTAGATCTCCCCCACTCCTTTCCGCAGACCGGCGGTCGAGACTTCGACCGCGATTCCGGATTCGGCGATCGCCTCGATCGCCGGTTCGTACATGATCCGCGGATCGACTGACGGAAAACGGCCGGCCCGGCCCCAGACCTTGACCAGGTCGGGGTGGGCGAGGATGTCAAAAAGGCCCGAGCGGGCTGCGCTGGCGAGGGTTTCGAAGT
>JAGQUQ010000047.1 GCA_020438425.1 Solirubrobacterales bacterium | reverse complement strand
TCGTAAAGCGATTCGAGAGCGGGTTCGGGGGATTCGTCGGCAAACTTCACGGCCGCCTCGACGGTCTCGTCTGCTTCCCGTCGGACCGCTTCTGCATCCGCCTCCTTCAGCACGCCGTCCTCGACACAGACCTTGATGAGAGTCTCGATCGGATCCTTTTGCTGCCACTCCTCGACCTCGGCCTTGTCGCGGTAGATCTCGGGATCGGCTGCCGAATGGCCCCGGTAGCGGTAGGTGAAGGCTTCGACCAGGCTGGGCTTCCCGCTCGATCGCACCTCTTCGAGGTGGTGCCCGACCCGGTCCCGGACCTCGAGCAGGCTCATGCCGTCGATCCGTTCGCCGTCGATCCCGTAGCCGGCCGCCTTCCGGGAAAGGTCGGTGACGGCCGAGTGGCGCTCCAGCGCGGTGCCCATGCCGTAGAGGTTGTTCTCGACCAGAAAGAGAACCGGCAGGCTCCAGAGCGCGGCGAGATTCATCGTCTCGCCGAAGTTGCCGGTGTTCGAGGCACCGTCACCGAACATGCAGACCGTGACGCTGTCTTCCTCCCGGTACTGCGAGGCGAGGGCCAGCCCGGCGGCGAGCGGCAGGTTGCCGCCGACGATTCCGTAGCCGCCCATGAAGCGGCGCTCGGCGTCGAAGATGTGCATCGAACCACCCCGGCCGCCACTGGTGCCTGTTTCCTTGCCGAACAGCTCGGCCATGACCTCGTTTGCCGGGGTACCCCGGGCCAGGGCGTGGCCGTGGGTGCGGTAGGTACCGATCAGGTAGTCGTCCTCGCGCATCACCGAGGTGGTGCCCACGATCGTCGCTTCCTCGCCGATCGCCAGGTGGAGGAAACCGCCGGCCTTTGCGCGCTGGTACTGACGCCCGGCTTCCTCCTCGAAGCGCCGGATCAGGCACATCCGGCCCAGTAGCTCGAGAGAGGTCTGACGATCAGGCAGCTTGGCCATACAGAGACCATAGCGATCCGGCGGGCCCGGCTTTTTCGGCTTTCCACCTGAATTTTCGGGTTGAGACGAGCCAAAGTTTGCGGTGCCCGCAAAGTTTCCGCAAGAACTCGGAAACCTGCTCCCGGAAAGCTGCCGCCACAACGTTTCCCCCTTTCCCCCGAATTTCAAGAGGAGCAGCAAAATGAAGAAGTTCCTGATCACAGCAGCGGCCTTGATGGCCTTCCTGTTCGCGGCCAGCACCGCCCAGGCGGCAACCGTCGAAGGCAAGATCAAGGTTCAGGTTTACGGTCCCGGCAAGGCTTTCGTGGACGGAGCCGAATGCGGCACCAGCTGCACCATCGACCGGATCTGGGACGACGTCGGACCGGCACCGACCGTGACCGTGACCACGGTCTCGACCCGGACGGGCTACGTCAACACCAACTGGGGCAACTGCAACTCGCTGCCTTCGATGAACGAATGCAAGGTGATCCTGACCGCCGGCCAGACCAGGAGTGTCTACGCGTCTTTCTTCGACACGCAGGCTCCGACCGTCTTCATCAACGGCTACACGCCGTTCGGAGGCGATCACATCGGTATCGGGGTGGATGTTTCGGATAACACCGAAGTCACCAGGGTCGAGTACCTGCTTGACGACGAGGTGATCCTGACCAAGACCGCCGACTTCTCCTACGGAGAACCGGACACAACCGGAGTACCGGAAGGCGAGCACACGATCCAGGTGCGGGCCTACGACGCGAACCGCAACATGGGCACCAGCGCCACCTACTCGGTGGTCATCGACCACACCGCTCCGGTGGTCGGACTCAAGGATCCGGTCACGCTGACCAGGGACATCAGCCCCGGGTTTGAACCGACCTTCGCAGGCAGCGAAGTCTGGGGTGCCAACTGCACGATCCGGAAGAAAGGCGGGAGCGAGGAACCCGAAGAAAGCTGCTGGGAGGGCGAGGTCTACAGCAAGCAGATTCCCGCCGAAGGCGAATGGGAGATGGTTCTCGAGGCCTACGACCGGGTCGGCAACGTGACCAGAGTCGTCCACGGCTTCGTGGTCGACCGGACCGCACCCGCTGCTTCCCTGGTTTCGGGACCGGTGGACGGAGCCGAAGTCACCGAAGGCGTCGTCGCTTTCGAGTGGGCTCTAGATCAGGATGCCGTCATCCAGACCTGCTTCTGGGACGGAGTTCCGGCCGCAGACTGTGAAGGCAACTCCTCCCGGAACCTGACCGAAGGAAGCCACGACTTCCGGGTCGAGATCAGCGACCAGGCCGGCAACGTCACCACCCTGGGCCGGTCGTTCTCGGTCATCAAGGATCCGGCAGACGGGCCCGACCCCGATCCGGACACCCCGGACCGGACGGCCCCGGTGGTCAAGCTCCTGGCCCCGAAGCAGACCCTGAACTCGATGTCACGGGCGCTCCGGCTCAAGGTCCGTTGCGACGAGGCCTGCTCCGGCAGGGTCGTGGTCAAGGGCAGCGGTCTGAAGTTCGCGGGCCGGGTTTACCTGGCGAAGGCCGGTGTGGCGAAGCTGAAGCTCCGCCCGGCCGCGAAGGTCCGGAAGCGCCTGCTGCGGCTGAACCGGTCGATTCGTTCGCGTAGCGCCACGACTCTGAAGCTGGCCGCAACCGCCCGTCTGAGCGACACCGCCGGCAACGCGACCAGCGCCACCCTCAGGTTCCGCGTCGGCGCCTGAGTTCCCTCCAACCCGAAAGGAACACGATGATTTCCAGAAAGCTCTCAACCCGAATCTCTGCCCTGATCGCGATCTTGGCCCTGGCATTCACCGCGCAGGTAGCCCAGGCCGAGCCCGAGCACGAACTCGTCTTCGGTGAACTCACCGTTCAGGTGAACGGCGGTGGCTCAGTCACCGGTACCGGCATCAACTGCGGTGCTGATTGTTATGACGACGAGTCCTGGTTCGACAATCAGGCTGCGCCGGTCAACCGTCTCACCGCTACCGCTGGTCACGGCTGGGGCTTCGGCGGCTGGACCGGCTGCACGCCGGTAGCCGGCCAGCCGACCAAGTGCGACGCCTCCTACACGGAGTTCGGCGGCGACCCGGTCGAAGCCAGCTTCTACGACGTGATGGCACCGGGCGTGTACCTGCACTTCCCGGTGATGAACGCGGTCCTCGGCAACTCGGCCTATGCCGCGGTCGAAACCGGCGACAACGACCGGGTGGTCAAGGTCGAGTACCTGCTCGACGGCGAGGTCATCGAGACCGTGACCACCGGCCAGTTCGACGTCAACCTCAACCTGACCGCCGTGTCCGAAGGCGAGCACCAGATCCAGGCCCGGTCCTATGACCCGACCGGGAACAACGGCATCACCGCCGCCCGCACCATCACGGTCGATCACAGCGGGCCGAATGTGACCCTGAACTCGCCGATCGAAGCAACCAACGCGGAGTCGGTCTCGTTCACCTTCAGCTCGGACTCGAGTGACATCGACCAGACCTGGTGCCAGATCGTCCGGAAGGGCGATGACGCCAACCACAGCGCCTGCAGTCCCGGTGAGCCTTTCACCGCTTCCGGTCTGGCCACCGGCCAGTGGCAGTTCGCGGTCTGGACCAACGACAAGGTTGGCAATCTCACCCAGGTAGTCCACGAGTTCGTGATCGATCGCAGCGCCCCGATCGCCGACTTCACCTCCGGTCCGGCCGACGGGGAGACCGTGAAGCCGGGTGAAACCGGTTTCACCTGGACCGCCAGCGACGATCTCGCGATGGATCAGGCCTGCGCCTGGGACGGTGGCGAGGCTTTCGCCTGTGACGGTGCCGCCAGCGCCGACCTGACCGCCGGCAACCACAGCCTGAAGGTCACGATCACCGATCGGGCCGGCAACAGCACCGCTCTGTCCCGATCGTTCATCGTCAAGAAGTCGACCGGCCCCGGACCGGACCCTGACCCCGATCCCGATCCGGACACCACGGACCGGACCGCTCCGGTGGTCAAGCTCCTCGCCCCGAGGCAGACCGTGGAGTCGCTTGGCCGGGCCCTGAAGCTGCGGGTCCGTTGTGACGAGGCCTGCTCCGGCAGGGTCGTGGTCAAGGGCAGCGGCCTGAAGTTCGCGGGCCGGGTCGCTCTGGCCAGGGCCGGCGTGGCGAAGCTGAAGCTCCGCCCGACCGCGCGGGTTCGCCAGCGCCTCCTCAATCGAACACTTCCCGCCAGGCCGCTGAAGCTGACCGCGAGGGCCAGCCTCAGGGACAAGGCGGGCAACACCGGCAAGGCGACCCTGAAGTTCAGGGTTGCCGGCTGACTCTCCCTCAAGAACCGAAAGGAACACAGATGAAACTGATTCGCAATGCAACGATGGCGGTCCTGCTCATAGGGGCGCTTCTGATTCCGGCCATGGTCCAGGCCGCCGGTCCACCGCCGCTTCCCAAGGCGGCGAACGGCGCCAAGGTCGAGCGGTTCGCAACCGGGGTTCCGGTTCCGACCCAGGTCGCCTTCTCGGGCCGCAACGCCTTCGTGGCCGGCGCGACCGAAGGTCCGTTCAAGGGCGGGCTCTTCGTCGTCAAGCCCGGTTCGAAGAAGGCCGTGAAGATCCCCGGCACCGTCAAGGGTGCCTTCGGCGTCGCAGCCCGGTCCGGGAAGGTGTTCGTCTCCTCCGGCCGCAAGGTGATCGCCTTCTCCCGCTTCGACGGCAAGCGCTTCCGCGGACGCAAGGTGATCTTCTCCGGCCCGAAGAACTTCACCGGCTTCAGCGGACTGGCGATCGGCCCGAATGGCCGTCTCTACGCCGGCGTCTCGCTGAACCAGAAGTACGACCACGCTCCGGATCCCTCGAAGTTCGGCAACTCGGTCGTCTCGATGACCCGCGGCGGCAAGGACGTGAGGGTGGTTTCGACCGGTCTCCGTCAGCCCTGGATGCTGACCTTCGCGCCCGGTATCCGCGATCCCTTCGTTTCGGTCCTCAGCCAGGACCTGCCGGCCAACAACGGCGCCCCCGATCTGATCGTCAAGGCCACGCGCGGGGCGGACTTCGGTTTCCCCGAATGCAACTGGCTGAACGAGGAGACCTGCGAGGGAGTCAGCGAGCCCCTGGTTCGGCTGGAAGCCCAGCCGGGCCCGAAGAACTCGCTGAACCAGCAGTCACCGATGGGAATCGGCGCGGTCGGTTCGAAGCTGTATGTCGCGCTCTTCGGTGGCACTGCCCAGGCCGGACCGCAGGTGATGAAGATGAAGACCGACGGCAGCGGCATCAAGCCCTACCTGACCGGCTTCGTCGCTCCGGTCCTCTCGGTCGCAAGCCACAAGGGGAACCTCTACGTCGGTGACCTGACCGGCAGCATCTACAAGGTTCGCGGCTAGCCCGGACCAAAGCCCGGCTTCCGGCTCGTCCGGCGGAAGCCATGGAAAGGGGCGAATGCCATCCAGCGGGATGGCATTCGCCCCTTTGTCGTCTTGCGGCTATGGTGGGCTCAACGGTCTTGTTCAACAAAGTGAGGTCTCGCAGGTGAACGTCAGGGGATTCGTGGCAGCCGTCATGGTTGCGGTCGCAGGAATGGCAGGACTGGCCCAGAGTGCGGGCGCGGTGCCTTCGCCAAAGGCGGCGAACGGAAACAAGGTCAGAGTTTTCGCGACCGGGGTCGCGCTTCCGGTCCAGATGGCCTTCAAGGGCAATACCGCCTTCATCGCTGGCGGGGCAGAGGAGAACATCAAGGGTGGTCTCTACTACGTTCGGCCCGGATCGAAGAAGGCGAAGCGGGTTCCCGGAACTCCGCCCGTCTCGTTCGGGGTGGCTTGGCATCACGGTCACCTTTACGCCAACTTCGGCAACGTGATCCGGATCTTCAGCGGCTGGACCGGCTCGAAGTTCCGTCAGTCGCGGATCCTCGTCCGCTTCAACCAGAAGCGGTTCACCAACTTCACCGGACTCGCCTTCGGGCCGAACGGCCGGCTTTACACCGGGGTCGGTCTGCAGTTCGACAGCAAGGCGAGCAAGCTCCCCTATGCCAACTCGGTGATCTCGATCGACCGGCACCGGGGCAGCATCCGCACCGTCTCGACCGGAATGCGCCAGCCCTGGCAGCTGACCTTCGTCAAGGGCCTGAAGAGTCCGTTCGTGTCCAATCTCTCCCAGGAGACGCCGACCGGCACCAAGGCCCGCGATTACATCGCTCACGCCACCCCGGGCGCCAATTTCGGTTTCCCGAAATGCGACTGGTCGAATGTCTCGACCTGCGTGGCCCAGGGGTTCAAGAAGCCGGCGATCGTTTTCAAGCACGAAGAGAAGCCGACCCCCTCGCCGATGGGAATCACCGCCAAGGGCAAGCGGCTCTTCGTCGCCTTGTTCAACGGACGGGAGACTCCGGAAGGCCCCCAGCCGGAAGTCATCAGCACCACGGTCGACGGGTCGAAGATGTCAACCGCCGTGTCCGGATTCCTGGCCCCGGTCCTGCTGGCCAACTACCACGGCGGCTACCTCTACATGGGTGACTTCACCGGCACGGTCTGGCGAGTCAAGGCCTGAACTCAGGCCCTGACCGCCTGATCGAGGCGGTCATCGCCCCATACGACCCGACCGTCGATCCGGATTGCCGGGACCCCGGTCACCCCGAGGTCTCCGGCCCGGGCCGTTGCCCCGATCAGGGCCTGTTTGATTTCCGGTTCCCGGGCCGCTGATTCCGCCGCGTCCCGGTTCAGGCCAGCGGCTTCGGCCGCATTCAGGACATGTACCGGAATCGCCTGGTCGATTCCGCGGGTGAAGGCGTCCCGGAACGAGGAGAGTGCAAACTCTCTGACCAGTCCTTCGCGTTCTGCATATGTGGCAACCCGCATCGCGAACAGGTAGCTGTCCGGCCAGGGGTCTGGCCAGACCAGTTTCGGCAGCCCGTACTCCCGGGCTCGCCGCTCGATCTCCGAGATACCGCCTTCGCGCAGTTCGGTCCGGGCCCACGAACCACGATCGAAACGCTGGAAAAGCCCGCCGAGTAGCACCGGCCTCCAAGCCGCAAGTTCTCGTCCCGCCTCCTCAAGAAGACCATCAACACGTTCTGCGGAAAGCCAGGCGAAGGGTGACCCAAGGTCGAAGAAGAACTCGACTGCTGGATCAGTCTGCGTCATCGAATCCCTCTTCGCCGTACGTCAGGCGATATTTCTGGGTCAAGTCGTCGAAAGTGAAATCAACAATTCTCTCGAGAGCGGATACCTTGACAAGTCGCAGTTCCCATTCTTCATGGATGCCGGGCCGGACGAACCTGGCCGTTGAGATCAGTTTGGTTTCGAAGCTGAATGGGGCAGCTGCAGGGTGGGTCTTGACGTCCTGCTTCCAGAAAGCGAATTCTTTCGCGAAGTCGTCAAATACTCCATATGACGGCCAGAAGCCATCTTTGAAGAGCGCGCCACCGCCAAGTTCGTCGGCAAAAATGCGTTGCGGGGCCCCAGCCAGCATGAAACTGCTTGCGGATCGCTGTTCGGCGTCAGTCAGGGCGAGCTTGATCGCATCCCACGCACAGGCTCGGATGTCGGGGTCCTTCTGACCGGACCACTTCAACTCGACCACGGAATCGATGCGTTCGCCATCTGCCAGTGCCAGATCGAAGCCGCCAAGCCGACCGTGCCAACCTCTAAGGCGAGGCGCCAGTTCCCACTCGAGGCTCAAGTTCGGCTCGGGTGGATTGGCCTCAAGAACTCGCTTCAGAACGGAGCTAAACCCACGCTCGTCCAGATGACCCTCGACCGACCCCAGGGCCCTGGCTGTTTCGGCGACCGACTCGGTCAGGTAGTCGGTTGAGGCACTCATAGGTAGCTAGTCGGCCGACCCGTTTCCTTCTGACACCGCGGTATCAGGCGTGGGTGGCCCACTTGTCGACGGCGCGGGCGGCGTCGAGGACGGCTTCGGAGATTGTGGGGTGGGGGTGCATGATGCGCTGGAGTTCCTGGATGCCACCTTCGAGAGCCATCACGGCGACCAGTTCGGCGATCATGTCGCAGGCCCGGTTGCCGACGATGTGGGCACCGACGATCTCGCCGTACTCCCTGTCGACCACCAGCTTGACCATGCCGTCGCGATCGTCGTAGACGGTGCCGGCACCGACTCCGCCGAGCTTGAGCTTGCCGGTCTTGATGTCGAGACCCTTCTCCTTGGCCTGCGCTTCGGTCAGGCCAACGCTGGCGACCTGGGGGTGGCAGAAGGTGGCACCGGGAATCAGGTCGAGATCAACCGGGTGGGTCTTCTCGCCTGCTGCGTCCTCGGCGGCGACCACGCCTTCCTCCATCGCCTTGTGGGCGAGAGCGGCACCCCGGACCAGGTCACCGATCGCGTAGACCTTCTCGTTCGAGGTCTTCTGGAGCTCATCGACCTGGACCCGGCCGTTCTCGTCCAGCTTGATGCCGGCACCCTCGAGACCCAGCGCGTCCACATCGGGCCGGCGGCCGCCGGCGATCACCAGGTAATCGACCTCGGCCGAGTTGTCGCCAAAGGTGAACTTGACCGAGGAGCCGGTGTCCTCGACGTTCTCCACAGCGGTGCCGGTCGAGATCTCGATGCCCTGCTTCTTGAAGGTTCTCTCCACGACCCGGACCACATCCTTGTCCTCGGCCGGCAGGATCTGGTCGAGCATCTCGACCAGGACCACCTCGGTGCCGTAACGGATGTAGGCGGAAGCGATCTCGGAACCGGAGGCCCCGGCTCCGACCACGGCGATCTTCTTCGGCTGCTCGGGAAGCGACCAGGCACCCCAGGTGTCCAGGATGCGGTCGGAGAACTCGACTCCGGGAATCGCCTGGGCGACCGAACCGGTGGCGAGGATCACCTTGCCGGCTCCGTACACGGTGTCATCGACCTTCACGTCGCCATCGGCGGTGAGGCTTCCTTCCCCTTCGATGTAGGTGATCTTGTTCTTGTCGAACAGGCCCTTGACGCCACCGGAGAGACCGGCCGACACTTCGGTGCGGCGCTGACCCAGCGCCTCCCAATCGAGCTCGGCACCGGAAACCTTCACGCCGATCCCGGCGGAGTTCTTCGCCTCGTCCAGCACTTCCGCCGTGTGGAGCATCGTCTTGGCGGGGATGCACGCGTAGTTGAGACAGCGGCCACCGGACTTATCCGACTCGACCACCGCGGTGGACTTGCCGAGCTGGGCGGCGCGGATCGCGGCTACATAGCCACCCGGTCCGGCACCGATAACGATTACGTCAAACGATTCATCAGCCATGGTCAGGCGAGACTACCGGAGCGGCGATCGCAGATTCAGCGGGAACCGGGCCGTTCCGGCATCTGGATCCGGGCCATCGCCTTGACCATGAACCAGAAGAGAACCGAAAGACCGACCACGAGGATCAGCGTGCCGATGATCTGGACCAGGGTCGGGGCGGTGACCATACCGAGGACGCCGCCCATGATCAGCAGGACCAGCAGCATCTGGAAACCGAGGACCGCCCAGTACTTCGCCTTCCACATACCCCAGGCCATTGCCGAGATCACCAGTGCGAACAGGGCCCACTGGGCGACGTTCACGTCTCGACCCCCGGCGTCGGCGCCGGTCACCAGCGCGTAGATCGCCGAGCCCCAGAGCAGGACTGCGATTACGCCAGAGACGATCGCGCCAACGGTGACCACGGTTGGCCGCTCGCCTTCGGCCAGCGGAATCAGGGCATCGCGAGCCGCCTGGTTCTTGACCTCTGCCTTGGCATAGCCGGCCTTCATGGCATCGGC
Source organism: Solirubrobacterales bacterium (assembly GCA_020438425.1). Taxonomy (GTDB): domain Bacteria; phylum Actinomycetota; class Thermoleophilia; order Solirubrobacterales; family 70-9; genus 67-14. The sequence continues at coordinate 6,713 of JAGQUQ010000047.1, read as the reverse complement.
TCCCGACTGCTTCGGTTGCCCGTTGCCGTTCCTGCCGGCCGGCGTTCCGGCGGGTCGAACCCCCCGCTTCTTGCGCCGGGCGGGTGGCGTCGGATCCTGCTCAGCCACCGGGCGCCACCTCGGTGCCGACCGCCGCGAAGGCCCGGCGCAGACTGGTTGCCACGGCGGCCGGATCAGCGGCATCGCGGATCGCCCGGACCACGCAAAGTCGCCTTGCCCCGGCCTGAAGAACTTCGACTGCGTTGTCGGGGTTGATGCCGCCGATCGCGAAGAACGGAATCGTTGCGGTTGCCGCCGCGTGGCTGATCAGTTCCAGCCCGACCGCCGGCCGGCCCGGCTTGGTCGGAGTCTCGCTGATCGGACCGACGCTGATGTGGTCGATCGGGTTCCCTTCCTTCACGGTCTCGTGGGCTGCGGCGATCTGTTCCTCGGAGTGGGTGGAGAGCCCGAGCAGGTGGTTGGTGCCGATGATCTTCCGCGCATCGGCCACGGAAATGTCTTCCTGGCCGATGTGCACCCCGTCAGCCCGGACCGACATCGCCAGTTCCGGGTCGTCGTTGAGGATGAACGGAACCCCGTAGGTGTCACAGACCCGACGGAATGTGTCGGCGGCCCGTTCGATTACCCGGGTCCCGGCCTCCTTTTCACGGAGCTGGACGATGTCAACGCCCCCGTCGAGGGCGGCCCGGAGCAGCGGTTCGGGATCCTGGCCATCGGGGTTCGCATCGCAGACGAAGTAGAGCCTGGCCGTGCGCAGCCGCTCGCGACGCAGGTTCCCGGCCCCCTCACTTGGTTCAAAGCTCATGGGATGAGGATAAAGGCAGGTAAGATCCCGGATACCTGCGGGAGCCCTTAGCCCGGGCTGAGAGGGTGGCGCCGAAGCCACCGACCGCCTGAACCTGATCCGGGTAATACCGCGCGCAAGGGAAAGGGCAGCCGGCTCCGCAGGAACCGGATGAAAACGAGAGACAAGAACAGAACTTCGGACGCGATCGTGGTCGGCGGTGGCCTGATCGGTCTCGCGACCGCCTGGGAGTTGAGAGAAGCCGGTGCCTCGGTGACCGTCCTTGAGAAGGAAAGCCCCGGCTGCGGGGCTTCCCGGGTCGCGGCCGGGATGCTGGCCCCGATCGGCGAACTTGATTTCGGCGAGCCGGAGCTCCTGGCCATGAACCTGAAATCAAGGGAGCTCTACCCGGACTTCGTCGGAAAGATCGAGTCAGAGACGGGGCTCGACACGGGTTACCGGAATTGCGGCGCCCTCCACGTCGCTCTTGATCGCGACGAATCCGGCGAGCTGAAGCGGATCATGGAGCTGCAGCAATCGCATGGTCTCGACTCGAAATGGTTGGGGCCGATGGCCGCCCGGGACCTGGAGCCTGGGATTAGTCCTTCCCTGGCTGGCGCGGTGCTGGTCGAAGAGGACGCGGTGGTCGATCCGCGGGCCCTGGTCGAGGCGCTTCGCGCGGGACTTTCCGGACGGGGCGTCCGGATCGAGATTTCCGAGGCCACGGGACTGGTTCTCGAGGGCGATCGGGTAATCGGAGTCGAGACCCCGGCCGGAACCTTCGGGGCCGGTGCCGTGGTAGCCGCTCCGGGCGCTGAAGCCGGCATCGCACCCTGGCTTCCGGAGGAGGTGCGACCACCGGTGCGTCCCGTCAAAGGTCAGGTGGTCGAGCTGGGCGGTGACCCGGAGGACCCGGCCTGCCAGCGGATTCTCGGTTCGGAACGGGTCTACATCGCGCCCCGCCCCGACGGACGGGTGATCCTCGGCGCGACGGTCGAGGAGATGGGCTTCGACCAGCGGGTAACCGGCGGCGGGATCCACGAACTCCTGCGCGAGGCCTATCGCCTGCTTCCCGACGTGGCCGAGATGGAATTCCTCGGAGCCACCGCGGGGCTCAGGCCGGGTACCCCGGACAACCTGCCGGTGATTGGTCGTACGGAGATCGAGGGCCTGATCCTCGCCACCGGTCACTACCGGAACGGAATCCTGCTCGCGCCAGTGACCGCAAAGTCGGTCGCCGGGCTGATCGGAGGCGAAGAGCCGGGAGCGATCGGCGCCGCCAGTCCGCATCGATTTGAAAGGGAAGAGTGAAGTGATGGAGATCAAGCTCAACGGTGAACGGGCCGAGATCGCCGAAGGGAGCACGATCAGCGATCTGATCGGTCTCGTTGCGGGTGACCGGATTCCGGCGGATCGCCACGGGGTCGCCGTCGCGCTCGACGGCGAGGTCGTGCCCCGCTCGCAGTGGGACGGGATTTCTCCGTCGGCCGGGGCCGAAGTCGAAGTTGTTGCCGCAATTCAGGGGGGGTCGGGACAGTGGGAACTTGGTGGTCGCAGCTGGACCTCCAGGCTGATCACCGGCAGCGGCGGATTTCGTTCCCTCGAGGCGATGGAAAGTGCCCTGGCACTCTCCGGTACCGAGATCATCACGGTCGCCCTGCGCCGGCTCGATCCCGAGGCCCAAGGCTCCGTGATGGACGTGATTCGGAAGCTCGGGCTGTTCATCCTGCCCAACACGGCCGGTTGCTACACCGCCCGCGACGCGGTCAAGACCGCGAAGCTCGCCCGCGAGGCCTTCGGAACCGAGTGGATCAAGCTCGAGGTGATCGGTGACGACCGCACCCTCCTGCCCGACGCCCCCGAGTTGCTCAGGGCCGCCGAGGAGCTTGTCGGGGACGGTTTCACCGTTTTGCCGTACACGAACGATGACCCGATCCTCGCGGCCCGGCTCGAAGCGGCCGGCTGCGCCGCGGTCATGCCGCTGGGAGCGCCGATCGGATCCGGCGCCGGGATTCGCAATCCTTACAACATCTCGATCATCGTCGAGAACGCGAAGGTTCCGGTGATCCTCGATGCCGGTATCGGAACCGCCTCCGACGCAACCCTGGCGATGGAGCTCGGCTGCGCGGCGGTCCTGCTGGCCAGCGCGGTCTCGAGGGCAGAGAATCCGGACCTGATGGCCACCGCCATGAAGCACGCGGTCGAAGCCGGCCACGCCGCCCGCCAGGCCGGCCGCATCCCGAAGCGCCTTTATGCCGAGGCAAGCACACCCGACGAGGGTTTCCCCGGCCTCGGTTAGGGCCACACCCGGAGTGCCCCCTCTGGGATTCGAACCCAGGACTCACAGGTTAAAAGCCTGCAGCTCTAACCAACTGAGCTAAGGGGGCCCAGAGATAATAAGTCGGGCGGGGTCCGACCCGCCCTCCCGGTGAAATCCGCCCCTGCCACTCGAATCAGGGAATGGCTGGCAGGGGCTAAGGCCGAGGTGGAACGGGCCTGCCTGGCCCCTAATGCCTGAAATGGCGATGTCTCGTGAAGACCATCGCGGTCTCCGTCTCGTCGCAGGCTTCGATCACTTCGCCGTCCCGCTTCGAGCCGCCGGGCTGGATGACCGAGGTCGCCCCTGCTTCGATCCCGACCATCGGGCCGTCGGCGAAGGGGAAAAAGGCATCGGAGGCCATCGCGCAGCCGGCCAGCAGATCATCGGCCTCGTCACTGTGGGCGTCACGGCACTTCTCGATCGCGATCCGGCTCGAGTCAACCCGGCTCATCTGACCGGCCCCGATGCCAAGAGTCACCCCGTCCTTGGCGAAGACGATCGCGTTCGACTTGACGTGGCGGCAGACGGTCCAGGCGAAGAGCATGTCGGTCCAGGCCTGTTCGGAGGGCTGGGCCTTGGTCACGACTTCCATCATTTCCCGCTGCTCGACCTCGCCGTCGCGGTCCTGGACCAGGATGCCGCCCCGAACCCGCTTGATGTCCTTCTCGCGCGAGTCGGGGAAGGGCGGGGCCTCGTCGGTGAAGATCCGGATGTTCTCCTTCTGCTGCAGGATCTCCATCGCTTCCGGTTCGTAGCCCGGGGCGACCAGCACCTCGACGAAGTTCTTGTGGAGCGCCTCGGCCAGCGGCACATCGACCACCTGGTTGATCGCGATCACGCCACCGAAGGCCGAAACCGGATCGCAGTCGCGGGCCCGCTCGTAGGCGTCCAGTCCCGAGTCGCCCAAAGCGACGCCGCAGGGGTTGTTGTGCTTGACGATCACGCAGGCCGGGCCCTCGAGGTCGGCCAGCAGCTTGCGGCAGGAATCGAGGTCGAGCACGTTGTTGAAGGAGAGCGCCTTGCCGTGGTGCTTCGACATACCGGTAAGGACGTTGCTGTCGAGGCCGACCTGCGAGTAAAGGGCAGCCCGCTGATGCGGGTTCTCGCCGTAGGAGAGGTCGAGCAGCTTCTCGAAGGCCAGCACCCGATGCTCGGGAAAGGCTTCGTAGGACTCGGAGAACCAGGCCGAGATCGCGGCGTCGTAGCGCGCGGTCTGGGCGAAGGCCTCGTTGGCCAGCCAATGGCGGGTCGAGGCGGAGACCTCGCCGTCTGACTGCCGCATCTCTTCGATCACCGCGTCGTAGCACTCGGGCTTGACCAGGACGACCACGTCTTCGTGATTCTTTGCCGCGGCACGGATCATGGTCGGCCCGCCGATGTCGATGTTCTCGATCGCTTCCTGTGGTCCGACATCTTCCCGGGCGATCGTCTGCTCGAAGGGGTAGAGATTCACGCAGACCAGGTCGATCGGCGGAATTTCCTCTTCGGCCAGGACTTCCATGTGGGCGGGGTCGGAGCGGCGCGCGAGCAGTCCCGCGTAGATCTTCGGGTGAAGGGTCTTGACCCGGCCGTCCATGATTTCCCGCTGGCCGGTGAACTCGGAAACGTCGATCACCGCCAGGCCAGCGTCGCGCAGGGCCTGGGCGGTGCCACCCGTGGAGAGAATCTCGACCCCGAGTTCGGCCAATCCTTTGGCGAAGTCGGCCAGTCCGGTCTTGTCCGAGACCGAGACCAGGGCGCGCCTGACCTTGACCGGTCCGTTGGTCGGATCCATGTTGTCCATATCAACCCTCTTGTTCGTTTCGAAGCGTCCGGGGACGGCCGGATTCACTTCCCAGGCACACGTTTGACGATCACCTTGCGGGGCTCGTCGTCGGCGATCCTAACTTCGCCACGGGCAATCATGCCGATCGCCTCGGGGTAGATCTGGTGCTCGACGGCATGGATCGCCGTCTCGAGTTCTTCGCGGTCCCAATTTGCGGGAACTTCCACCGCCCGCTGCAGGATCACCGGCCCGGTGTCAGTGCCTTCATCGACGAAGTGGACGGTGACTCCGGTGACCTTCACCCCCTGATCCAGGGCCTGACCGATCGCGTCGAGCCCGGGGAAGGAAGGCAGCAGGGCCGGGTGAACGTTGACGATCCGTCCCCGGAACCTCTCGACGAAGGAAGGTGAAACCAGCTGCATGTAGCCGGCGAGCACGACCAGCTTCGCTCCGGTCGAGTCGATCCAGTCGGCCATCGCCAGGTCCCGCTCCTCGCGGTCGGCGAACTCATCCCGCGGGAAGACCGCGGTCGGGACCTTTGCCGCGGTTGCCCGTTCCAGCGCATAGGCCCCGGGCTTGTCGGAACCAACCCCGACCACTTCGACCTCGCCAGCCCCGTGAAGCTGGTCGAGAACAGCCTGAAGATTGGTCCCCCCACCAGAGGCCAGGACCACAATCGGAAAGGCAGAGGACGAACTCACGCCCGCCATCTTCCCGAATCCGGCGGGGGAGAGTTGCTCCGCCCCGGCCGGGAGGCTGCGAGCGAGTCAGCGGGTGGCGGGGATTACGGCGATCTGTTCGAGGTCGAACTTGCCGTCGGCTTCTTCGGGGTCGTCGCCGAGCGGGTAATTGCCGGTGAAGCAGGCGTCGCAATGGACTTCGGCCGGGGTGCCGACCGCCTCGTAAACGCCTTCCATCGAGAGGTAGGCGAGCGAGTCGGCGCCGATGTGCTCGGCGATCTCCTGCTCGGTGCGCTCGTGGGCGACCATCTCTTCGCGGGCCGACATGTCGACGCCGTAGTTGCAGCCGTAACGGATCGGCGGGGCGGAGATCCGGAGGTGAACCTCCTTTGCCCCGGCGTCGCGGAGCATGCCGACGATCTGGCGGGTCGTGTTGCCACGGACGATCGAGTCGTCGACCACGACCACGCGCTTGCCGGAGATGATCTCCGGCAGCGGGTTGAACTTCATCCGCAGGCCGTGCTTGCGGAGTTCCTGGCCGGGCTGGATGAAGGTGCGGGCCACGTAACGGTTCTTGATCAGGCCGTCGTCCTGCGGCAGTCCGGAGGCCCGGGCGTAGCCGCGGGCAGCCGGGGTGCCGGAATCGGGAACCGCGATCACCAGATCGGCCTCGGCCGGCGATTCGCGCCAGAGGATTTCACCCATCTGACCGCGGACCTCCTGCAGGCGCTTGCCCTCCAGCTTGGTGTCCGGCCGCGAGAAGTAGATGTGCTCGAAGACGCACATCGCGGTGCGATCGGATTTGATCACCTGCCTCGATTCGAGCCCGCGTTCACTCAGCGAGATCATCTCGCCCGGACTGACCTCCCGGACCAGCTCGGCCCCGATGATGTCGAAGGCGCAGCTTTCCGAAGCGAAGACGTAGGCACCGTCGGGAAGCCGGCCGAGCGAAAGCGGCCGGATGCCATAGGGGTCTCGGAAGGCGACGATCGCGTGCTTGGTCATCACGACGGTCGAGTAGGCGCCTTCGAGCTGCGGCATCACGTTGGCGACCGCGTCCTCGATGTGGCGGCCGTAATCGCTGGAGATCAGGGCGGCGATGATCTCCGAGTCGGTCGTGCCGCGGAACTCGAGTCCCTTGCGGCGCAGGCGGTTGTAGATCTC
>JAGQUQ010000046.1 GCA_020438425.1 Solirubrobacterales bacterium | reverse complement strand
AGCAGGATCTCGAGGGTCGAGACGCCCGCGGTCGCGGGGTCCCGGCCGCGGGCAGCGGCAATGTGGGAGCGCAGGCCCCCGACGGTCCGGCTGATCAGGTCGTCGGCCACCGGCAAAGAGTAAAGGCTGAAAGCCGAAAGCCCGTGAATGCCGCGAGGTTGAAGAAACGAGCGCTATGTGGCGCTGACTTCAACCTCGCGTCGGAAACTCAGGTGCCGAAGAACGGAAGTGACATGTACCGGTCGCCGCTGTCGCAGACCACGGTGACGATCCTGCCGCCGGCCAGCTCCGGCCTGGCGGCCAGCGCGAGGGCGGCGTGAACGTTGGCCCCGGCCGAGATACCGCCCAGAATTCCTTCCCTGGAAGCGAGATGCCTGGCGGTTCTGAGCGCTTCGTCGTCGCTGACCGGAATGATCTCGTCGATCAGGTCCATGTCGAGCACTTCCGGCACGAATCCGGCCCCGATGCCCTGGATCCGGTGCGGGCCCATCCGGCCCCCGGAAAGCACCGGCGAGGATGCCGGCTCGACCGCGTAGATGCGGGCGGTCGATCCCTGGTCCCTGAGGTACCGGGCCACGCCGGTGATGGTTCCCCCGGTGCCGACTCCGCAGACAAAGGCGTCGACATCTCCGCCGGTGTCGGTCCAGATCTCCGGTCCGGTCGAGCGGAAGTGCGCTTCCGGATTGGCCGGGTTCGAGAACTGGAGTGGCATGTATCCGTGCCGCTCGGTCGCGATCCGCTGGGCCAGTTCGACCGCCTCGTCCATTCCGCCCATCGAAGAGGTTTCCTGGACCTCTGCTCCGTAAGCACGCAGGAGCTTGGCCCGTTCCCGGCTCATTCCCTCGGGCATGGTCAGCACCAACTGGTACCCGCGGGCAGCGCAGATCATCGCCAGGGCGATTCCGGTGTTGCCGCTGGTCGGTTCGACGATCACCGACTCGCCCCGGACCAGTTCGCCGCGGGCCTCGGCCGAGCCGATCATCGCCGCCCCGATCCGGTCCTTGACCGAACCCCCGGGGTTGAAGTACTCGAGCTTGGCGCAGACCTGGGCGTCGAGCCCGTCCGCGATCCGGGCCAGCCAGACCAGCGGCGTTCCACCGACCGTTGCCGATGCCTGCGGCGCGATCAAATGAAGTACATCCTCGCCGCCGCGTCCTCGGCCTCGCGTTCGTAAAGGTCCTGAATCGTGGTCTCGCCGAAAACCCCGCGCAGGGCACGGACGCCCTCGGCCCAGATTCCCCCGGCTTCATCGGCCTCCTGGCCGACCTTGCCATCAAGTGCCTGGACGACTTCGAGCACGGTGACCTCTCCGGCCGGACGGGCGAGGATGTAGCCACCCTTGCTGCCCCGGCGGCTGGTCAGGAGTCCGGCCCGGCGAAGGGTCGAGAAGAGCTGTTCGAGGAACTGATCGGGGATGTTTCGGCGCTCGGCCAGTTCCTTGACCGGCATCGGGCGATCGCCGGCGCCAGCCAGTTCAACCAGCGCGACTACGGCGTAGCGGGATTTCGAGGTGACCGAGATCACGGTCCTCTTTCTATCGCATCAGCCGGTCGAAAGCAGAGTATCCCAGTCAAGAATGAGGTATTACTCAGGATTAGCAGCGACCTATTCCGCCTGATCGGCCAGCTTTGTCCTCGCCGACTCGATTCTCGCCAGGGTCTCTTCTCTGCCTAGTGCGGCCACGGATTCGAAGATTCCGGGAGAGATCGTCGTTCCGGTGATCGAAACCCTGATCGGCTGGAAGACCTTGCCGGCCCCCAGCTCGAGTTTCTCCGGCAGGGGCTCGAGTGCGGCTTCGACCGCTTTGATCGTGAAGCCGTCCCCGTTCGGACCGGCCTCTCCCCCTTCGATTTTCATCAGGGCCGAATCAACCTCGGCCAGGACGCGCCCGGCATCGGCCTTCATCACCTTGCGCCAGGCCTTTTCGTCCTCGACCGGCGGTTCGAAGAGGAACCGGATCAGCGGCCAGACCTCCTGCAGGGTCTGGGCCTTTTCCTGGACGATCTCGCAGCCGAAGGCAAAGCGATCCTCGTTCAGGGGGCGGCCGCCGGTCTCCGCGTCCACAAACGAGCGCACCGATTCCCGGTACTCCTCCAGCGGCAGTTCACGCATGTAGCGACCATTCATCCAGCGCAGCTTCTTCTCGTCAAAGACCGCCGACGACCGCCCGACATCCCCGGGCCGGAACCGCTTCACGAGTTCTTCCGTGGAGAGCAGGGTTTCGTCGTCACCGGGACCCCAGCCGAGCAGGGCGATGTAGTTGCGGATCGCGGCCGGCAGGTAGCCCGCGTCCCGCAGTTCCTGGACGGAGGCGGCCCCGTGGCGCTTCGAGAGTTTCTTGCCGTCGGGCCCGTGAAGCAGCGGCACATGGGCGTAGCGGGGCGGCTCGATCCCGAGCGCCTCGAAGACCAGAAGTTGCTTCGGAGTGTTCGAGAGATGGTCGTCACCGCGGATCACTTCGGTGATTCCCATGTCCGCGTCATCGACCGCGACCGCGAAGTTGTAAAGCACCGAGCCGTCGCCCCGGGCGATCACGAAGTCGTCGTAGCTCCGGTTCGGGAAGCGCACCTCGCCGCGGATCAGATCCTCCACCACGGTGTCCCCGTCATCGGGTACCCGCAGCCGGATCGCTCCCGTACCGTCCCCTGAGGGGGTGCCCCGGTAGCCCCGGTCCGCCCCGTGCTCGGCCTTCCATGCCTTCACGTCCTCGGCGGTGGCCGAATCCCGGTAGGCAGCGCCGGATTCCAGGAGCTTTTCGAGAGCGGCGGCATGGTCTTCGGCCCGACCCACCTGGGAAACCGGGCCCTCATCCCAGTCGAGCTCGAGCCAGCGCAGAGCATCGAGAATCTGGGCCACGTTCTCCGGGGTCGATCGTTCGAGATCGGTGTCCTCGATCCTGAGCACCAGTTCTCCTCCGGCATGCCGCGCGGCAAGCCAGTTGTACAGTGCCGTTCTGGCTCCCCCGATGTGAAGTGCGCCGGTGGGAGAAGGTGCGAATCTGACCCGGAGGTCACTCTTTTCAATGCTCATCGGTGCCCATGTTTCCACTTCCGGCGGGTTGGCGAAGGCCGTGTCCCGTGGCGAGGAGATCGGATGCCGCTCGATCCAGATCTTCAACCAGAGTCCCCGGGCCTGGCGTCCGACCGCATTCACCGACGAGGACTTCGCCGCCTTCAGGGAGGCGATGCGCGAGAGCACGATTGAAAGCGTGATCATTCATGCGATCTACCTGATCAACACCGCCACGCCGGATCGGGACCTGGCCCGCAAGTCAAGGGAGTCACTGATCCACGCGCTCCGGGTCGGCGACGCGATCGGTGCCGACGGGGTAGTCCTCCACCCCGGTTCCCGCAAGCAGGAAGAGGTCGTGCCGGCGATCGTGCGCTCCGGCGCACTGATCCGGGAAGCCCTGTCCGAGTCGGAGCGCTGTCCGGTACTTATCGAACAGATGGCCGGGCACGCAAACATCCTCGCTCACACCTTCGAAGAGATCGCCGGGATCATCGAGGCGGCTGGCGGCGGCAAGCGACTGGGACTTTGTCTTGACTCCTGTCACCTCTATGCCGCCGGCTACGACATCGGCTCCTATGACGGGATCGACCGCATGCTCGAGGATTCCGACCGGGCGCTTGGGAAGCGTCGCCTGAGAGCCCTCCACCTGAACGACTCGAAGGAACCGCTCGGCAGCCGCCGTGACCGCCACGCCGACATCGGCCAGGGCGAGGTCGGTGAGACCGGCATGGCCCGTTTCCTTTCCGAGCCCCGCTTCGATGGACTGCCGGCCACCATGGAAACGCCCGGACCCGAACGGAAGGGCCCGGTCGCGGCCGACCTCGATCTCGCGAACCGGTTGCGGCGGCGCGGGCAGTCAGCCCGCCGTCGCCGCAAGTCCTGATGCCGGCTCGCTGATCATCCATCCGGGCAGGGCGATCATCCCATCAGTATGAACTTCCGGTGACCGGCAGCGGATAGGTTTTTCGCAATCGATCGTCGAAGGAGACAGATGACCCAGTCGGATCCCACTCCCCAGCAGAAGCTGAACCCCGAGCAGCAGGAGATGATGGTGGAGACTTTCTTCACTCGCCCTGCCGCTGATCGCAAGATCCCCGAACTCGGTGTCATTCCCCGGGCCGCTTACAACATGGTCGCGTCCGAGATGGAGCTCGACGGCGATCCCAACAAGAATCTGGCGACCTTCGTCACCACCTGGATGGAGCCCGAAGCCCGCCAGGTCATCACTGACAGCCTCCACAAGAACTACATCGACCACGCCGAGTACCCGCGCACGGCGGAGATTTCGAAGCGATGTGTGCGCATGATCCACGACCTCTTCAATGGCCCGGAAGGCCAGGATGCCCCGGGCACCGCCTGTGCCGGCTCTTCCGAGGCCGTCATGCTCGGTGCGCTTTCGATGAAGTGGAACTGGAAGAACCGCCAGGAAAAGGCGGGCAAGGACACCACCCGCCCCAACCTCGTCTACGGCTCGGACGTCCACGTGGTCTGGGACAAGTTCTGCCGGTACTTCGATGTCGAGCCGCGCAACATCCCGATCCCGAAGGGCAAGACGGTCATGGGCCCGGATGATTTCCGGGAACACATCGACGAGAACACGATCGGCGTGATCGGTGTGGTCGGCACCACCTTCACCGGCCAGTGCGACGACGTGGTCGGAATCGATCAGATGCTGACCGAGTTCAAGGGCAAGGGGCTCGAGGTACCGATGCACATCGATGCCGCTTCGGGAGGGTTCGTGTTCCCCTTCTCTCACCCTGATTTCGAATGGGACTTCCGGCTGGATTCCGTCGTTTCCGTCAACGTTTCAGGCCACAAGTTCGGGCTGGTCTATCCCGGGATCGGCTGGCTGATCACCCGGACCGACGCCCAGGTGCCCGAGGACCTGATCTTCTACGAGGACTACCTCGGTGAAAAGGACGCGACCTTCACCCTTAACTTTTCGGGCAGCTCCTCCTTCGTCCTCGCCCAGTACTACCAGTTCCTGAGACTCGGACATGCCGGTTACAGCTCGATGGTCAGGGCGATGACCATGAACCGCGAGGCGCTTGCCGATCGGCTTCGCGGCATGGACGCGCTCACCGTCTACGACGACGACAGCCCGACCCTGCCACTGCTGATCGCGAAGACGAACGACAACGAGCCGTTCGACAGCAACGACCTGGTCGGCGAGCTTGCCCGTCGCCGTGGCTGGCTGGTCCCGGCCTACCAGATGCCCCCGAACAACGAGAACGACCGGATCATGCGGATGCTGGTCAAGTTCAACCAGACCCGGGAGCTCGTCGATGCCCTTTGCGACGATTTCGAAGACTCGATCAAGTTCCTCAGGGCCCGGGGTGAAGGCAAGGTCGAGGCACCCCCTGCCCACACCGGTCACGGCTACTGAGTTGAAACCGGACCCGGAAGTCTGATTCCGGAAATCCGGCCCACTCACCGGGCTCAACACTGCTCCCGAATCTCGTGGGTCGGATTTCCGGCTGAGCTGCCGGTTATCCGACCCACTGCGGGGGTGCAGGGCAGGTGAAGGGGGAATCTGGGGTGTCCCGAAGTCCCGTGGCACCTCCAGGCCCGGGTTCCCGCCCGGCTTTCAGGAGGTGGGTATGGATTGCATCTATATAGATGCAATCCATAGGCACCAGCCCCGGATCCGCAGGAGTGTGTCGACTTTCCTCACCGACAGTGATGAAAGTCGACACAACAGAAATTGGATCTCGACGAAAAGCCAACACCACCAACCTTGAGCGGGTGGATGCCCGGGCCTGACCTGTCGCACCATGAGAAAGGGCGGCCTTGAGGCCGCCCTTTCCGTGTAACAGGAGAGAACTTCGACGCAGCGCTACTTGATCTTGATTCCCGAGATGCTGCGGGAGATCACGAGGCGCTGGATTTCCGCGGTGCCCTCGAAGATGTCGTAGATCTTGGCGTCGCGGTGCATGCGCTCGACCGGGAACTCCCGGGTGTAGCCGTTGCCGCCGAGGATCTGGATCGCGCGTTCGGTGACCCAGGTGGCGACTTCGCCGCCCTTCAGCTTCGACATCGAACCTTCCGAGTTCTTGAACGGGATCTGGTTGCGACCCATCCAGGAGGCGCGCCAGACAAGCAGTCGGGCGGCGTCGATCTCGAGGCACATGTCAGCGAGGGTGAAGGCGATCGCCTGGTTCTCGATGATCGGACGGCCGAACTGGACCCGCTCCTTGGCATACTCGAGCGCGTACTCGTAGGCGGCCCGGGCGATGCCGATGGCCTGCGATCCGACGATCGGGCGGGAAGCCTCGAAGGTCGCCATCGCGGCCTGCTGCTTGCCCTTCTTTCCTTCGCGGACCCGGGCGAGACGCTCGTCGAGCTTCTCCTTGCCGCCGAGCAGGCAGTTGCCCGGAACGCGGCAGTCGTCGAGGTGGACGTCAGCGGTATGCGAGGCGCGGATGCCGTGCTTCTTGACCTTGGCGCCCTGCGAGCAGCCGGGGGTGCCGGGCGGAATGATGAAGGCCGCGTGGCCTCGCGAGCCGAGCTCGCGGTCGACCGAGGCGATCACCACGTGAACGTTGGCAATGCCGCCGTTCGTGGCCCAGGCCTTCTGACCGTTGATCACCCATTCGTCATTGGCTTCGTCGTACTTGGCGGTAGTGCGGACACCGGAAACGTCGGATCCGGCGTCGGGCTCGGAGGCGCAGAACGCGGCGACCTTGACGTCGTCTTCGGTGCCGTAGCACTGCGGAACCCACTCACCCATCTGTTCGGGTGTGCCCTGGCCGAAGATCGAGGCGACGGCGAGGCCGGTGCCCTGGAGGGCCATGCCGAGTCCGGCGTCGCCCCAGAACAGCTCCTCGTTGACGATCGGCAGGCTGAGGCCGGTCGGGTCGGCAAAGAACTGGGCGGTGCCTTCGAAACCGTAGAGGCCGATCTTGGCGGCTTCCTGGACGATCTCCCAGGGGAATTCCTCGCGCTCGTCCCATTCATGGGCGGCGGGGCGCATCACGTTCTCGGCGAAGCCGTGGACCCACTCCTGGATGTCCTTCTGATCCTGGTTCAGCTCAAGGCTGAACTTCGGCTCAGATGACTCATCCACAGTGGTTTCTTCTGAAGTTTCTGTAGCAGTCATACCGTGAATGTTACACGGAATGATGTAATCATTTTCATGTCGTCCCGTCTTCGCGGGACGACCACATAAACCCGCCCCTTCACCGAGAATTCAGGAATGGTGTGAAGGGGCTCCGTCAGGCGGCTTTGGCGGTGCCCTCGCCGAAAAGCTGGTCGATCTCGGTCGAGAGTCCCGGCGAGTGCCGGACCCGGTAGTCGGGCCCCAGCTTGAGCCGGTGCTCGCGCTGCCCGGTTACGACCAGAACCACGTCGGAATCCCCCTGATGCTGGTCGAAGACGGATTTCATCTCTTCCAGGTTGTCGAGGGACATCTGGTCCGGTTCGACCCGAACGACGAATGGCTCGTGTTTCTTCGCGTAGGCCTCTTTGGCCTTCTCGATCTGGACCGCCGACGGGTTGAACAGCTCGGCGTCTCTGACCTTGAGTTTGGCCCCCTCCTCGGACTGGTCCACCGTGCCCTTCACCATCACTACCTCGTCGAGCTGGACGAGCTGCTGCTTCTCGGAATCCTCGAGGTTGAAAAGCATCAGTTCGATGTCATGTTCGATATCGCTCAGGGTGGCGAAGGCAATCTGTTTGCCGGCCCGGGTCCGCACCTTCTTGTAGGCGGTGACCAGACCACCTACCTTGACCCGGGAACCGTCCTTCTGGTGGGCCATGTCCCCCAGGCTGCAGTCGGCCTCGGCGAGGATCGCTTCCTTCAACCCGTCCAGCGGATGGGAGGAAAGGAAGGTCCCCATCGTCTCCTTCTCCAGCGCCAGCAGCTCCTTCTGTTCGAACTCGATCTCCGAGATCGGTTCACGGGTTCCACCCGCTCCCGCAGTCTCATCCATGCCCTCGAGATCGAAGATCGACTCCTGCCCGAGCTTTGCGTCCTCCTGTGCCTTGGCTCCGGCGGCCGCCGCGTCCGGCAGCTTCTCCAGCATTCCCTGGCGGGACCCCGGCAGCAGGTCGAAGGCTCCGCACTTGACCAGGCACTCAATTGCCCTCTTGTTCACCGCCCGGTTGTCGACCCGCTCGCAAAAATCCCAGAGCGACTCGAAGGGCCGTTCCTCCCGGGCCCGGATGATCGCTTCGACCGCGCCGTAGCCAACGTTCTTGACCGCGTCCAGACCGAACCGGATGTCGGTTCCGTCAACCACAAAGCTGTGATCCGAAATGTTGACGTCGGGCGGCAGTACCTGGATGCCCATCGAGGAGCAGTGGCTGACGAAGAACGGCACCTTGTCCTTGGTGCTCATTACCGACGAGATCACGGCCGCCATGTACTCGGCCGGGAAGTTGGCCTTCAGGTAGGCCGTCTGGTAGGAGATCAGCGCGTAGCAGGCGGCATGGGACTTGTTGAACGAGTAATCGGCCGCCGCTTCGTTGGTCCTCCAGAGGAAAGCCGCCAGTTCCGGACTGGTGCCGGACGCTTTCAACCCCTCCTTGAACTTGGGCTCCATCTCGGCCATCATTTCCCGCTTCTTCTTGCCGATCGCCTTGCGCAGGTCGTCCGCTTCCGAGGGCGAGAAGCCGGCCATGTCCTTGGCCACGGCCATCAGTTGCTCCTGGTAGAGGAAACAGCCGTAAGTGGAACCGGTGATTTCTCTCAGCCGCTCGTCGCTGAACTCGACCGACTCCGGATCGTGCTTGCCCTTGGCGTACTTGGGGATCTCGCTCATCGCGCCCGGCCGGTAAAGCGAGACCAGCGCGGTGATGTCGTCGAACTCGGTCGGCACCACTTTGCGCATCGCTTCCCGCATGCCGTCCGACTCGAGCTGGAACACACCGACCGAGTCGCCGCGGGCCAGCATGTCGAAAGTCACCTGGTCATCGAGCGGGATCTCGCCGATCTCGATCTCGATTCCCCGCGACCGCTTGATGATGTCGATCGCGTCGTCGATCACGTCGAGGTTTCGCAGGCCGAGGAAGTCCATCTTCAGCAGACCGATTTCCTCGACCGGACCCATCGAGTACTGGGTCACCGTCTTGAACTGCTTGACCGGCTTGCCGTCTTCACCGATCGCCGGGGGCGCCGACTTGTCCTCGACCAGCTGCAGCGGCACGATCTCCTTCAGCGGCCGCCCGGAGATGACCACCGCGGCGGCATGAATCGAGGTGTTGCGGATCTTTCCTTCCAGGCCCCGGGCGGTGTCGATGATCTTGGCCGCGTCGGCGTCCGAGTCGTAGGTCTTTCTCAGGTCCTGCCCTTCCTTCAGGCACTCCTCGAAGGAAGGCGAGCGACCCATGATCGGTTCCGGGATCTCCTTGGCCAGCCGGTCGCCGGTCGCGTAATCGAAACCGTGGACCCGGGCCGCGTCACGCACCGCGGCGCGCGGCGCCATCTTGCCGAAGGTGATGATCTGGGCGACCGAATCCGACCCGTACTTCGCGGTCACGTACTGGATCATCCGGTCGCGGCCCCGGACCGAGAAGTCGATATCGATATCCGGCATCGACTTGCGGCCCGGATTGAGGAAGCGCTCGAAGAGCAGATCATGCTCGACCGGATCGAGGTCGGTGATGCCCAGCGAGTAGGAAACGATCGAACCGGCGGCCGAGCCGCGACCGGGACCGACCGCGATGTTGTTCTCCCTGGCGTAGTGAATGAAGTCCCAGACGATCAGGAAGTAGGCCGGAAACCCCATCTCCTCGATCACCCCGAGTTCGAACTCCATCCGGCTCCGCGCCTCGGCGGGCACCGGGTCCCCGTAGCGATTCTTCAGCCCCTCCTCGACCAGGCGGCGAAGCATCTGGCTTTCCGTCTCGCCGTTCTCGGTCGGGAATGACGGCAGCAGAATCCGGCCGAGCGGGATATCGATCTCGGTCCGATCTGCGATCTCGAGGGTCGAGGGAATCGCTTCCGGCCACTCGGCAAATTCCCGATTCATGCGCTCGGCGTCCTTGAGGAAGAACTCGTTCGTGTCGAACTTCATCTTCGGCTCGGCCAGAGTCGACTTGGTCTGGACACAGAGCAGCGCGCTGTGATTTACGTGGTCTTCTTCCCGCAGGTAGTGGACATCTGCCGTTCCGACCAGTGGGCGCCCTACCTCACGGGCGATCCGGGCGATCTGCTCGTTCGCCTTGTCCTGGTCAGCGATGCCGTTCTTCTGGACTTCGAGATAGACCTGTTCGGGCCCGAAGACCTGGATCAGCTCGTCGAGATGCTCGCGAGCCTCGTCCGGCCGGTCCTCGACCAGCCGCTTGACGAACCTGGCCTGAAGGCAACCGGTCAGGACGATCACGCCCTCCGAGTGACGCTGGAGGAGTTCCATGTCCACGTTCGCCTTGCCGCGGTGATAGCCCTCGAGGAAGCCTTCCGATGAGAGGGCGACCAGGTTGGCGAAGCCGGTGTTGTTCTCGGCCAGGAGAGTCAGGTGGTTCCGCTCGTAGCGACCCTGGGACTTGACTGCCTCCCGGTCGTCGACAAAGTATGCCTCGATGCCGAGGATCGGCTTGATGTCATTGGCCCGGCATGCCTTGTACATGTCGAGGGCGCCGTTCATCACCCCGTGATCGGTGAGCGCCAGGGCGGGCATCTCAAGCTCCGCCGCGCGAGCGGCCATCTCCTTGATGTTGCAGGCCCCGTCCAGCACGGAATGTTCACTGTGAACGTGAAGGTGGACTACCTGTCCCTTGCTGGAAACGGCTGAACTCATCGCCGGTCCATGATGGCAACTCTGCATGACGTCAAGCCCGTCAATTCGACGACTTCAGAGACACTTTTCCCGCAAGGTGCGGGATGCCCGCAGCCGGCTTGCGGTTCAGCCGCGACCGGTCAGGTAACTGCCCATTCGGGCCAGTGACTCCGGGTCTCCGAGCGCTCCGACCAGCGAGCTGGCGTCCCGGTCTGATTCGGCAGTCGATCCGGCTTCCTCGGCGACCTCGTTTACGTGCCGCTTGGTCAGCTCGAGCGAGTAGGAAGGCTGGCCGGCAAGCTTTGCGACGAGTTCACTCACCTCCGGGGAAAGGCGTTCCGGCGCGACAACCCGGTTGAGGAAGCCAAGCTGCTTTGCCTCTTCGGCCCCGAACCCGCGGCAGGTCAGCACCAGTTCCTTGGTCGCGGCCGGACCGATCTCCCGGACCAGCCGGGGAATGCCACCCCAGGCGAGCGGGATGCCGAGATCGACTTCGGGAATCGAGAATTTCGTGTCGGTGGCGGCAACCCGGAGGTCACAGGCCGCGGCCACGACCAGCCCTCCCCCGACGCAATGTCCGTGGATCTGCGCGATGGTCAAAGGTCGGGTGTCGGTGAGTGCGTCAGCCATCCTCCGGCCCAGATCGGCGGCCTCGAGGCGTTCCTCTTCCGTCACTTCACCGGCGGTTCCGGCGAAGGTGCCAAGATCCGCCCCGGCGGAAAACGCCCGGCCGGCGCCGCGCACCACGACCACTTTGACTCCGGTCTGGCCGCTGAACCATTCGGAAGCGTCGATCAGTTCGCCAAGGAGCTGACCGGAAAGGGCGTTGAGTTTCTCCGGGCGATTCAGCACCAGGTCACCGCGAGACCCGTCGACCGAAATCCGGATCACTTCGAAATCGGGGACATTTTCTTTCGGCGACATCGGCTCATCCTACGAGAACCCGGCCGGTAATCTCGGGCCATGATCTATCTGCTCAGACATGGCGACGCCGAACCCGACCAGGGCCGCGGGGATGCCGCCCGCCGGCTCACCGAAAAGGGCGAGGCCCAGGCCCTGGCTGCCGGACTGGCGATGGCCAGGCTGGAGTTGAACGTGGACACTTGCCTGGCCTCCCCCCGGGTCCGGGCATTTGACACGGCCACTCTGG
This sequence comes from Solirubrobacterales bacterium, assembly GCA_020438425.1. Classification (GTDB taxonomy): domain Bacteria; phylum Actinomycetota; class Thermoleophilia; order Solirubrobacterales; family 70-9; genus 67-14. The sequence goes on along the minus strand of JAGQUQ010000046.1, from coordinate 4,524 downwards.
CCTGCCGCTCGCTCGGCATCCCGGTGGAGGTTTCTGAACCAATCGGCATCGGTGACTACGACACCCTCGACCTGGTCGCCGGGCGGGGAGACACCATGCTGGTCGGCCACGAACCCGTGCTCTCGGCCGAAGTTGCCCGCCTGACCGGTGCCAACATCAAGATGAAGAAGGGCGGCCTCGCGATCATTCAGAGCAGCACCCTCCACGCCTTGCTCCGTCCTTCGGAACTGGTGGCTATTTCAACCTAGGCGCAGGTCCAGGGGCTGGAGCCTGAGTCGGCCCAGATCAGGGCGGCGATCCGGTCCTGCTCGGCCTTTGAGGCGTTCTGGGGCAGCCCGGTGCCGCCGTATGCCTCCCAGGTCGAGGGCATGATCTGGTAGGCACCACCGGCCCCGCTTGAAGGGTTGACCGCCGAGTAGTCGCCGCCCGATTCACACATCACGATGTAGGTCGGAATCGCGTAGGGGCCGCCGAGGTTCTGCTCGACTTCTTCTTCAGCTTCTTCGGCGCTGACCTGCTGCTGCTTTTCGATCTGCTTCTGCCAGCCGGCGATGTCACCCTTGAGCGAATCGATCCGGGCTTCCCGGTCGGCGTTGGCCGAGGCCAGGGTCGCTGCGCTCGCTTCAGCCTCGGCGCGGGCCGCAGCGATCTGGTCACGGGCGGCGGCGAGGGCTTCGTTGTGTTTGTCGATCGCCACCTTCGCTTCACCGAGACCATCGACCTTTCCGTCCAGCTGGCGTCGCAGTTCCGCAACCCTCGCGGTCAGGCGCTCATCCGAGTTCTGGACCGCGGTCAAGTAGGTGTTTCCGGTAGCCAGCTGGTCGAAAGAACTGGCCCCCATCGCCATGTCGAGCGTGTCCGGGGTCCCGCCACTGATGTAGATCGCGACCAGCCGTTCGGAAAGGAATGCCCGGGCCCTCACGAGTCGCTTGCGGGAAGCAGCCAGGTCATCCTCGGCCTCATCGAGCCGCGAAGCGAGCTCGGCCGAACGCTCTTCGCCACTTGAAATGAGTCCGTTCAGGTCCGCTTCCCGGGCCGAGGCATCGGCTGCCTCGGCCTGGGCTGATTCGAGGTCGTCCCGGTCGGCCTCGATCGCGCTCGAGGTCTGCTCGATCCGTTCACGGGCAGCCGCCTGTTTCTGCTCCGGGGTTGCTGCCGACGCGGGGCCGGAATTCAGCGAGAGGAGCAGAGCGGCGCAGGCGCATGCCAGCGCAATGCCGCCCGCAAAGGCAGCGAAAACTGTTCGGGTTGGAGCCAAAATGCGAAGCATCCACCGTAACGGTGAACCTCGCAGGCACCCGTGATTCAGGTCACGGATGCATGATCCCTTGCGACTAGGCTTCCGGAGTTTCCCTGGTCAGCGCGTATCCGGCGGTGCCGGCGATCACCGTAAGCAGGGCGATCACGACCGCAGCGGAAAGCCCGAGCACGAGGCCGCGATTGGCCGCTGCCTTGCGGCGAACAAACCGCAGGCCGAGCTTGACGACGACCATTCCGATCAGCTTGTATATCACCGGGTTGCCTCCATTTCGTGAACCTACCCTAGCCCTTCCGGTTCCGGACCTGATGGGCCATGCGGCTCTGGAGCGAGAACAGTTCGATGAAGCCCGGAGCGGCGTTCTGGGAGAACTCTCCCCCGGATGCCCCGAAAGAAGCGAGGTTCTCGTCGTAGACCGCGAAATCGGACCGGCGGGCGACCGGGGTAACCGAGCCCTTGAACAGCTTCAGGGTCACCTCGCCGGTGATGAACTCGTTGGCCGAGTCCATGAACGCATCGAGGTCGTGGCGCAGCGGCTCGAACCAGAGCCCGGCGTAGACCATGTAGGCCCAGTGCCGGTCGAGTGAGTGTTTGAAGTTGTTCTGGTGAATGGTCGAGACGACCTTCTCGAGGTCCTGATGGGCGGTCAACACCAGCGCAGCCGCCGGAACCTCGTAGATGTCCCTGACCTTGAGGCCGACGATGCGGTCCTCGATGTGGTCGACGATGCCGCAGCCGTGTCGGCAGCCGGCGTCGGCGGCGGCCTCGAGCAGCGGGACCAGGTCCATCCTCTGGCCGTTGAAGGTGACCGGGCGGCCGGCTTCGAAACCGATCTTCACGAATTCGGGTTCGTCCGGGGCCTCTTCCGGCCGGGTGACCAGCTGGAAGACGTCGTCCGGCGGCGGAGTATCAAGATGCTCGATGACCTTGCCCTCGGAGGAACGACCCCAGAGGTTGTCGTCGATCGAGTAAGGCGAGACCGAGGTGCCGCCCTTCAGCGGAATACCGTGCTGGCGGCAGTACTCGAGTTCTTCCTCGCGGCCGATCTGCCAGGCACGCACCGGGGCGATCATCTTCAGTTGCGGATTCAGCGTGGCGACGGTTCCCTCGAGGCGGACCTGGTCGTTGCCCTTGCCGGTGCAGCCGTGGGCGAGCGTGTCGCAGCCGTACTCGGCGGCAACCTCGACTCCGAGCTTTCCGATCAGCGGCCGGCCCAGCGAGGTGAACAGGGGGTAACCGCCGCCGTAGAGAGCGTTTGCCTTGATCGCCGGCAGTACGAAGTCCTCGGCGAACTCCTCGCGGGCGTCGATCACCACCGTCTCAACGGCGCCCATCGACTTCGCCTTGTCGAGAATCGCGTCGTAGTCCTCGCCCGGCTGGCCGAGATTGACGGTCAGGGTCACGACCTCGGCGTCATAGGCCTCCTGGATCCAATGCAGCATCACGCTCGTGTCGAGACCGCCCGAGTAGAGCAACACGACACGGTTGACTTCTTCCGGGCGGGCCTCGTAGGAGGCGACCGGACCCGGAAGCGAATCGAGTGAAATCTCGGTCATCCGGGGCCGATCCCGCCGCTGCTCGAACCGCTGTCGGTGCCCGTGTCGGTGCCGGTGTCGGGCGAGACGCCACCGCTATCGGTGCCGGTGTCAGTGCCGGTGTCGGTTCCCGTGTCGGTGCCGGTATCCGTACCGGTGTCGGGCGAGATGCCGCCCGAACCGTCGGTTCCCGTGTCCGGAACGGTTGGAGTCACGCCTCCGTCATCGTCGTCGGTGGTGCCGGTCTCACCGGTCTCACCGGTCGGAGTGACCGGAACCACGGGCGTAGTCACCGCGGTGTCGCCAGTGGTCGAAGTGTTGTCCGAATCGTCACCGCCGCCGCTGATCACGACTACCGCGATGATCAAGCCGACGATCACCGCAACCAGCACGATGATCAGGTTCCGCAGGTGCTTCTGCTTCTCCTCCGGGCTGTAGTGCGGACCGTCGTCACGACCCCTCCGGGGCGGTTCGCCGTTTCGCATGACTCTTGTCGGTTCTTCACTCACGGTAACTCTCCAGTCACTTCGATTCGACCGGATGGTACCCGGCCAGGGTCTTGGCTATCAGTTCGATGGCGCGTTCGGCCTGCTCATCGGTGAGGACGAAAGGCGGCAGGAAACGGAGCGAATCCGGCCGCGGGGCGTTGGCCACGAGTCCGTTTCCGAGCAGTGAGGCGTTGAGTTCGCCGGCGACGATGCCGTCCTCGAGCCGGACCCCGATCATCAGGCCTCTCCCCCTGACCTCGGCAACTCCGCCGAGGCCGGAAAGCTGCTCCATCAGGTAGTCACCAAGCGAGCGGATCCGCCTCAGCATGGCCGGGTCGTCAACCAGGTCGAGCACCGCGATGGCGGCACTGGCCGCGACCGGTCCGGCCGCAAAGGTTGAACCGTGGTCCCCCGCGGTGAGTATCTCGCCGGTCTCGGAATCGCCGATGCAGGCGCCGATTGCCGCGCCTCCGCCAAGCGCCTTGGCGGTTGTCAGGACGTCGGGTCTCACCGGCCCCTGCTCGTAGGCCCAGAGCGATCCGGTCCGGCCGATCCCGGTCTGGACTTCGTCGAAGATCAGCAGCGCCCCGACCTCGTCGCAGACCTGGCGGGCGGCGAGCAGGGTCTCGTCGGAAAGCGGAAAGACACCGGCCTCGCCCTGGATCGGCTCGATGAAGACGGCGGCGGTGTTTTCTCCGACCGCCTCGCGGAGTGCGGCGGCATCGTCGAAGGGAACCGAACGGAATCCGGGCAGCATCGGCGCGAAGTCCGGGTTGGCGGCAAGCCCGGGGGTCGCCGAAAGAGCGCCGTAGCTGCGGCCGTGGAAGTCGTTCTCGAAGGAGAGGATCTCGGGGTTCTCGACCCCCCGGGCCCGGGCGGCCTTGCGAGCCACCTTGATCGCGCATTCGTTCGCCTCGGTGCCCGAGTTGCAGAAGAAGACCTTGCCGTCGAGAGAACCCTCGGAAAGGCGTTTGGCCAGGGCGACCATCGGTGCGGTGTAGAAAAGGTTCGAGACATGGAGCAGTTCCCCGGCCTGGACCCGGATCGCCTCGACCACGGCGGGATGGCAGTGACCGACCGAGGCGACCGAAATGCCACCGAGGAAGTCGAGGTACTCGCGGCCCTCGTCGTCGAAGAGGATCGCGCCCTCGCCCCGGACGAACTCGACATCGGCCCGCTTGTAGGTCTGCATTACGTACCGGGCTTCATCGGCCCTGACCTGCTCGTTCACGGGGTCACCATC
>JAGQUQ010000045.1 GCA_020438425.1 Solirubrobacterales bacterium | reverse complement strand
CCTGGCCGAAGACCAGCACGAAGTCACTGACGTCGACCAGTGGCGGGTCGCCGCCGATCAGTTTCTCGCAGAGCTTCGCGACCTTCTGCTCTGAGACCTTGCCGGAAGGCAGGCCGGTGAACACGTTGAGGTCGCCATCCTCGCTTCGCTCAAGTCGCTGGATCCGGTAGCGGTCGAGATCACCGTCGACCATGAGCTGGTTCTGCGCGTCGAGGATCTGGAGTCCGCTCGCCGCCGCATCCGCCGCACCGTCCAGGGCATCGGTGGACTGGTCGATCTGATCGGCCGCCTTCTGCTTCGGCGTCTGCGGATCGCTGTCACCGGAAAGGAGCAGGACCAGGCCGCCGATCGCGAACAGCATCAGGATGCCGGTGATCCGGCCCACTACCGTCATGAAGAGGAAATGACCCATGCCTCAGCCTAATCGCTGGGGCGGTGACTAATCCGAATCGCGCTGCTTGAGGAAACGCTGGAACTCCATCGCGAGAGCATCACCACTCGGCACATCGGTATCGGCGCCGCGACGGCTGCGCTGGTCGTTCTCGATTCTCTCGACCAGTTCCTCCACCTCGGGGTCGGCGGCGACGGCCCGGCCGATCTGCTCCTCGTAGGACATGGTTTCGTCCTCGAGGCCGGAGATGTCAGCCGAAACGCGGGTGATCGATTCGAGCTTCTCGCTGAGGGCCAGTGCCGCCTTCGGGTTGGGGACCGCGGCGACGTAATGCGGGACGGCGGCCCAGAGTGAAACCGAGGGGAGGCCGGCCGCCCGGCAACGATCGTGGATCACCCCGACGATCCCGGTCGGTCCCTCGTAGTCGGAGCGTTCGAGTTCGAGGCTGCGGACCGTGGCCTCGTCGGTGGCCACTCCGGTGATCGGCACCGGCAGGGTGTGGGCGACCTCGGCGATCAGTGAACCGAGCACGACGACCAGCCTCACGTCGAGCTGTTCGGCAACCTGGACGACCATGTCCGAGTAGGTCCTCCACTTGAGGTTTGGTTCGGTGCCGTCGAGCAAGACGAGGTCGCGGTCGGCGCCCTGGGCCCGGGCGGCGATGAAGGTGTTGGAGGGCCAGTCGATCCGCCGGTGGGCGCCCTCGACCAGCCGGATGGTCGGGCGGTTCGCCTGGAAGTCGTAGAAATCCTCGGGGTCGACCTCGGCCAGAACATCGACCTCAAGCGAGTCGGCAAGCGTCTCCAGGGCCGAGGAAGCGGCGTTGGCGGCATCGTTCCAGCCCCGAAAGGCGCAGACCATCATCGGGTCGCGAAGCTTCGGCGGGTTCATCTCCCAGCGGAGTTGGTCCATGGGTTCAATGTAGCCGACCGGCATCACCGGCCCCCCGTCTGCCGGTTTGGTCAGGATGTGAACAGATGGAAGCCGCCTCGAGGAACGGAACCCCGCTGGTCGAACTGACCCCCGGCCAGAACTTCACGGGCCGCTACGCCTGCGCCCGCAAGGACCGGCTGACCGCGAAGAACGGTTCCGCCTACCTGGCGCTGGAACTTCGCGACCGCAGCGGCTCGCTCCCGGCCCGGATCTTCCGGGACTCCGACCGCATCGGCGTCTCCTTCGATCGCGGAGACGTGATCGCGGTCAAGGGCCGGGTCGAGCAGTTCCGGGGCCAGCTCTCGGCCGAGCTCGAGGACGTGAAGAAGATCGATCCGGCCGAAATCGATCCGGCCGACTTCCTCCCGACCGCCTACCGCGACCGGGAAGAACTCGAAGGCTTCCTGGAGCATCTGGCCCGCGAGGTTCACCACCCCGGGTACCGGGCCGTGGTCGAGGACCTGCTCTTCACCGGGGAGACCGCGGAGGCCTTCCGGACCGCGCCCTGCACCCGCGGCGGCCACCACGCCTACATCGGTGGCCTCTCCGAGCACACGGTCGCGGTCGGCACCCTGGTCACCGAGACCTGCGTGCTCCATCCGAAACTGAACTCGGATCTGCTGATGGCGGCGGCCCTCGTCCACGACATCGGCAAGACCGGCGAGTTCACCTACGGAGCCGAGATCGGCCTGAGCCAGCGGGGCCGGACCCTCGGGCACCTGCAGATCGGGGCCGAGCTGATCACCGCGGCGAGCGAACGGGCCGGGCTGGACGAGCCAGAAAGCGACGCGCTGCTATCGACGGTGATGTGTCACCACGGCACTGACGCGCTGCGCCTTCGCCAGTTCCCCTCGGCCGAGGCGATCGCCCTCTACCGGTTGAACGCGCTCGACGCCCAGATCAAGACCGCGCTCGAACACGGTCTGGCCTGAGCATCTGCGGGCTGCGCTCAGGCTGCGTCCTCGGTCTCGGTCTCGCTTGAAAACTCGATGATCTCCGGAGTTTCGTCCCCCGGTTCCAGTCGGCGGATTTCCTCTTCGATGTCGGGATGCGAGGTGTCGATCACGATCTCCCGGGCGGCGGTGTCGACCGTCTTCGACTCCGCGAGTTCCTTCGCGGACTTGGCGCCTGCTTCTTCGATCCGCCGGAGTTGCGGCACGACCATGCGCTCGTAGGAGCCGATCGCCTTGTTGTAGCTCTCGGCGGCGGAATCGAGCTGCTTGCCGACCCTCTGCAGCGGTTCGGCAAAGGTCAGGATGCGCTTGTGGAGTTCCTTGCCGGCGGCGGCGATTTCTTCCGCCGAACGGGCGATGCGGTCCTGGCCCCAGCCGTAGTTGATCGCCTGGAGGATGCCGATCAGCGTGGTCGGCGTGGCGATCAGGACCTTTTCCTTGAGGCCGTACTCGAGCAGGGTCGAGTCCTGGGCCAGGGCCGAGTGGTAGATCCCCTCGCTGGGAACGAACATGATCACCAGTTCGGGACTGTGATCGAACTGGGCCTGGTAGTCCTTCTTGCGCAGGGCCGAGACATGGGCCCGCACCTGCTGGGCATGCTTGGCCAGGAAAGCTTCCCGCAGCTCCTCGTCCGGGGCTTCCTGGGCCTGGAGGAAGGCCTCCATCGGGACCTTGGAGTCGACCACCACGGTCCGGCCGCCCGGCATGTTCACGATCACATCCGGCCGCAGCCTGGAACCATCGTCGTGGACCGTCTTCTGGGTCACGAAATCGCAGTGCTCCACCATGCCGGCCATCTCGATCACGTTGCGAAGCTGGATCTCGCCCCACGAACCCCGGCCGGCCGGCTTCTTCAGCGCCTCGGTCAGCCCCCCGGCCTGATCGGCAAGGTTGACGACGCCTTCCTTGAGGAAGTTGATCTGTTCACCAAGCTCGGTATGCGATTTCGCCCGTTCCTTCTCGAGGTCGGTGACGGTCTTGTGCATTTCGGTCAGCTTTTCGGCGACCGGTCCCACCGCGGTCTTGATCTCCACGGTCCGCTTCTCCAGCTCGGCCCTGGCCTGCTGGCGTTCGAGCTTCTGCTGATCGGTGATCTCCTTGGCCAGCTTCTGTGAGGTTTGCTCCAGTACGCGGCTGGAGATCACGGTCATCTGCTCCCTCATCCGTTCCTCGTCGGCCTTCATCGTCTCGATCTGCGCTACATGACTGCGCCGTTCGGTCTGGAGCAGATCCTCCTTGTGATCGAGTTCGGTGCGCAGGGCACGGGTCTCGATCTCGGCTTCGCCCGAGCGGCGACCGAAGAGGATGTAGGCGGCGAGAGCGCCGATGGCGATTCCAGTGATGAGTCCGACGAAAATCATGAGCCTCCCGAGGTTACGGATTGGTGAGGATGCTCTCGTGGAGTCGTACCTGACCGCGCCGTTCTGACGACGCGGATAGATTTCCCGCCCGAGTCAGCCAGCCCGGTCGCATTCCGGCTCCAGGCAGGTGGGGGAAGTACAAGATTCAGGGAGTCAGAATGAAAGACTTGAAGGCCAGCACGATCATCGCTTGGGTCGCGCTGTTCATCGCCGTCGGCGGAACCGCCACTGCGGCATCGGGGCTGATCAACGGCAGCAAGATCAAGCCGGGAACCGTCACGGCGAAACAGATCAAGAACAAGACGATCACGACCGGCAAGCTTTCGCCGGCGACCGTCGCCTCGCTCAAGGGTGCGCAGGGACCCGTCGGGCCCGCCGGAGCCACCGGCCCGGCTGGCGCCAACGGCCAGGCCGGAACCACCGGAGCGACCGGGGCTACGGGCTCGGCCGGAATCGTGGATCCCGAGTACACCGAGATCCTCAACTACGCGCTCCCCCAGGACGAGTACCCGGTTCCCCTTTCTCTCGACGTCGTGTCCGGCACCTACATGATCACCGCCAAAGCCAACGTCATCTCACAAAAGGCGACCGGCCTGAGCACGGTCGAGTGTTCGATCTGGACCGACGAAACCGGCGCCGTCGACCGGGCAATGGCCGACCTGGCGTTCAACCAGGCCGGGAATCTCTCCCTGATTGCGGTTGCGCCGGTCGAGGGCCTGATCGAGCTGCGCTGTCACGCCGACACGGGCTCGGGTGCGGCAAGCGATCTGAAGCTGAGCGCCGTTCCCGTCCAGGGCTGAATCAGTCGAAATCGGAGTCCGGCCTTCGGCGGGACTGCTTCTTCTCGGAATGGCGGCGCTTCGAATCGAGGCGCCGCTTTTTCGAGGCGCGGGTCGGTCTGGTGGCGCGTCGCCGGCGGGGAACCGCGAGCGCCCCGGCGAGCTTCGCTTCCAGCCGTTCGAGCGCGAGGTCGCGGTTGCGGGTCTGCGACCTCGCGTCCTGGCTGACTGCGGTTACCACGGGTCCGAGCTTGCGGATGATTCTTGCCTTCTGGGCCTCGTCCAGGGCAAACGACTCGTCAACCGGGAAAACCGCTTCGATCCGGGAGGCGGTGACGTTGGCATGCTGACCGCCCGGCCCGGAGGAGCGTGAGGCGCGCAGGGTGATCTCGGAAACCGGAATGAAGGGGCCGCCGCGGGGGCGGATGCCCGGCTTCATCTGGAAGCGCCGGAGCCCGCCGGGGCGTCAGGGCCGGGATCGGCCAGCGGCTCGGTGCCCGGCTCGGCCGGATCGTGGGGGTCGTCGCCGAAGACTCGCTTGAGCAGCCGGTAAGCCATGTAGAGCGCGAGCATGGCGAAACCGATCCTGAGCGCACGCTCCGGAACCGAGTTTGCGACCACCACCCCGATCAGCACGCCGACCGGTGAGAGCAGTCCGATCACCGCCGCGTCCTTCAGGTTGACGTTGCCGTAACCGATCTGACGCCAGGTTCCGACCACCGAGACCAGGGCGATCATCATCAGCGAGGTCGCCTCCGCTTCGACCTGGCCCTTGGAGAGGATGATCGTCATCGCCGGCACGAAGACGACCCCGCCACCGACCCCGATCAGGCCGGCGACGATGCCGCCAAGCAGGCAGACCACACAGGCGATCGCGATGTCCATCAGCCGATGACCATCTCGATCGCGACCCCGATCAGGATCAGGGCGAAGATGAAGGAGACCGCCTTCTCCGGGATCCGCTGCTGGATCGCCGTGCCGGCCACCACTCCGAGGATCGCCGGGCCGACCAGAATCAGACCGGTCTCGACGTCCACGTTTCCGTAAATCCCGCCGTGCATGGCGGCGGCGAGAATGGCGATCACGATGATCGCGGCCAGGCTGGTGCCGGTTGCGAGCCGGTCGCCGTAGGCCCAGAAGGCGATCAGCATCGGGACGATCACGGTGCCGCCACCGACCCCGAAAAGTCCGCTGAAAGCGCCGGCCACAGTACCGACGATCGCCAGCCCCCATATGCGCCGCGAGTCCATGGCGCGATACTACGGGTATGACGGGCTCGGACTCACCACTCTCGGTACTTCTGGAAGACCCCTCGAAGGCGGCTCTGATGAGCGATGTCGACGGCACGCTCTGCCGCATCGTCGACAGACCGGATCAGGCCCGCGTCCCGGCCCGGGCCCGGGAGAGTCTTGAGACCCTTGCCGATCACCTGGCCCTTGTCGCCTGCATAACCGGCCGGCCCTCCCCGGTCGCCCGCAAGATGGTCGGGGCCGAGAAGATCACCTACTTCGGCAATCACGGGTTGAGCTTCATCAAGCCCGGCATGGACCGGCCGACCGTGGTCATCGAAGGCGAGGAAGCCGAACGGGCCAGGAACTTCATCCGCGACAACGACAACCCGTTCTGGATCACCGCGAAGATCCGGGTCGAGGACAAGGGGCCGATCCAGGCGCTTCACTGGCGCGGCGCCGGCCACCGCACCGAAGAGGTCGTTCGCGGCATCGCCGATCACGCCCAGGCCGCCGGGCTGGCGACCCACTGGGGCCGCAAGGTGCTCGAGCTACGCCCGCCCGGGATGGAAGGCAAGGCGGGCGCGGTTGACGAGTTGCTCGACGGGACCGGCATCGAAACGGTGGTCTTCGCCGGTGACGACCGCACCGATCATGATGCGGCGCAGCGGCTTCGCAAGCTGGCCGACGAGGGATCACTGAAGAACCTGATGATCGTCGCGATCGATTCCGACGAAGGTCCGCCCGAGTTGATCGAGATGGCCGACCTCGTAGTCGCCGAACCGGAGGAATGGATCGACCTGATCGAGGATCTGGCCGGACGGGTTTCCGGGGCCTCGGCCGGGGTTCCGCAGCCGGAGTAGCGCTTGCCATTCGCCGAGCTACTCAGGGCGACAGTGTTTCTCACGGCCGGGGGCGCGACTGCGCTCGGGGCGATCGCCGTACTCGGGGTCCGGGACGCCGAGAACACGACCCTCCTGCTGATCGGGGCCGGCTGGTGGATCGTCGCGGCCTGGATCGGCCTCAGCCTCGGCGCGGCCGACCGCTCGGCCGATGCGATGCGGGAGACCCTGGCCAATGCCCGTGCCGTCAACTCGAACTCGCCGGGAATCTCGATGCCTTCGCCGGGCCGGGTCGCCTGGGGCAGGCTTTCACCGATCCTCGCCGCGGTCGGACTGGCCGGTGCGCTCGGCGTGGTCTTTCCCGAAGTGGCCATGGTCGGTTCGGGTTACTCGCTGCTGGTTGCGCTGGCCTGGCGCAACCGCGAGGCGGCGGTGCTGGCGATCGAGGGTCGTGACGGGGTGCGCTTCATCGTCGAGTCGGCTTCGCCCCTGAAACCGGTGAAGCTGGTTCGCAGCCCCGGCTTCCGCGCTTTCTGAGCCGAGGGAAGCGGGGGAGTATGGTCGGTCCATGGCCAATGGATGGAGTTCGATCCCGTACGAAGAGTGGCGTGAAACCTGCGACACCCTTCACGCCCACACCCAGTTCCTCGGCAAGCTTTGTGTCGCGCTGGCACCGCCGGAACCGCAGCTCCAGCATGCGGCGCTTCGCCAGAGCGCCCGCGGATGGGAAACCCTGCCCCTTCCGGCGCCGGACGGGTCGGGCGTCTTCACCGCCGCCCTTGATCTGCGAAGTCACCATCTCCTGATCGAACACTCCGATGGTCGGAGCGCGGCGATCGCCCTCGCGCCCAACCGCCCGGTCGGGGAAGTCGTTCGCGAAGGATTGAGCGCGATCGAAGCCATGGGCGGCGAGGTCAGGATCGACCCGACCCCGCAGGAAGTTGCCTGGAAGATTCCCCTCGACCAGGACGACGAGCACCGGATCTACGACCCCCGACAGGTTTCCGCCTACTTCGAAATGGCTTCTGCTGCGGCGCTGGCTCTGACCAGGTTCCGGGCACCGTTTCGCGGACGCTCGACTCCGCTCAATGCCTGGTGGGGTTCCTTCGACCTGGCGGTCAACCTCTTCTCGGGTCGTCCGGCCGATCCGCCCTCGCAGGACTTCATCATGCGAAACGCGATGGACGCGCAGGAAGTGGCGGTCGGCTGGTGGCCCGGCGACGACAGATACCCCAGGCCTGCCTTCTACGCCTACGCGTATCCGCCCGAAGAGGGGTTCTCGGGACGGGAACTGGCCCCGGTACCGGGCTACTGGAGCGAGGAGCTCGGCGAGTACCTGCTCGATCACGAGACCGCGGCGGCGACCGGGGACCCGGAACAGGCGGTGGTCGACTTCTGCGGCGAAATCTTCAGCCACGCATGCAACGTCTGCGACTGGAACCCGGCGCTGGCCGCCAGCGCCGCCGGCGACCCGCCTCCGATCAACTAGTCACGAAAGCGGAACGGGCAAGGTGTGGTCCGATTAACCCCGTACTACGTGGTTAATTGGACCGGAGCATCCTGCCTTGGTGTCATTTCCACCAGGACCGGGTGTTCTGGACCTGGTCGGGGGTCAGCCAGGCGCGGCGGGCGGTGGCGATCCCGTACTCGATCAGTTCGAGGGTTTCGGGACGGTGGGCGTCGGTGTTGATCACGATCTTCACGCCGGCTTCGGCCGCCATCCGGGCGTGGATCTCGTTCAGGTCCCTTCGCCGAGGGTTGGAATTGATCTCGATCATCGTGTCGTTCTCGACCGCGGCGGCGATCACCCGCTCGATGTTCAGCGGGTAGGGGTCGCGCCGGTTGATCAGCCGGCCGGTCGGGTGGCCGATGCAGTCGACTTGGGGATTCTCGATCGCGGTGATCATCCTCCCGGTGTTGCGATCGGCGTCGTCGCTGAAGGCGGTGTGGATCGAGGCGATCACCCAGTCGAGTTCCTCGAGCAGATCGTCGTCGTAGTCGACCGAGCCGTTCGGGTGGATGTTCACCTCGGAGCCGGAAAGCAGGCGGATCCCCCGGCCCTCGTGGTTGAGCTCGGCGATCTCCTCGATCCGCTGCCAGAGCCGGTCTGCCTCGACGTTGTTGCCGAATCCGTGTGATTCGGAATGGTCGGTGATCGCGAGGTACTCGTAGCCGAGCGCTTCCGCCGCGGCCGCCATCTCTTCCAGCGAGCCGACCCCGTCGGAAAGGGTGGTGTGGGAATGGAGGTCACCCTTGATCTGGCTCCGTTCAACCAGCTCGGGCAACTCGCCCGCTGCGGCCGCATCCAGTTCCCCCCGGTCTTCCCGGAGCTCGGGAACGATGTACCGGTAGCCGAGCCGTTCGTAGATCTCCTCTTCGGTGGCGAAGAACTCCGTTTCACCGGTGCTGTCGTCCTTGATCCCGTTCTCGGAAACGTGTAGGCCCCGGGCGACGGCCCGTTCGCGCAGTTCGGCGTTGTGGGGTCCGGAACCGGTGAAGTGCTGCAGCAGGTGGCCGAAAGCCTCGGGCGCGACGAACCTCACGTCAACACCGATCCCCGAGTTGGTGGTCAGGCGGATCCCGGTCTCGTTCGGGTTGCCGTGCTCGGCGACCAGCTCGTGCTCGGCGATCGCCGCCGCCAGTTCCTTCGGTGAAGTGGAGCTCGCGATCAGGTCGATGTCCTTGCAGGTTTCGGTCCAGCGTCGAACCGAGCCGGCCACCTCGGCCCGCTCGCAGTTCGGGTTGTCGCGGAGCGCCGCGGCGAGTTCTTCGGCGACCGGGCGGATCTCGTCCAGCCGCAGCCGGGTCGGGCCTTCCGGTTCCGCCTCGAGCTTGTCGAGGCCGGTCAGGATCTTCTCCTCGACCTTGGGGCCGAGCCCCTTCATGGCCCGCACCTTCTGTGCTTCGGCGGCGGCGCGGAGATCGTCGGGACCGGTCACGTCGAGCTCGTCATAGAGGCGCCGGACCGTCTTCGGGCCGAGGCCCTGGATGCGGCTGATCTCCAGCAGGCCCTCGGGGATCTTTTCCTTCAGCTTCGCGGCGGCCGGAATCTCGCCGGTCTCGACCAGGGCGACGATCTTCTCTTCCAGGGTTTTGCCGACCCCGGGCAGCTCGGTGATCGTTCCCGCCAGAGCCATCTCCTCGACCGATCGCCCCTCGTTCTTGATCGTCCGGGCAGAGTTGGTGTAGGCGAGGACCCGGTAGTGATCCGCGCCGTCGAGCTGGTAGAGGACAGCGAGTTCCTCGAGGGCGGCGGCGATCTGCGCGTTGGTCATACCCGGAACCTACCCGGACCGGTGAATCTCGCCCGCCGCGACCTCGACCCGGACCGGGGGATACGATCAGCCGGTGCCGGAAGAAGCCAGGACAGAGCATCGGGGCGCGGCCTGGGTAATCCTGCCGACCTACAACGAGGCCAGGAACATCAAGGAGATGGTCAAGGCCCTCGAGCCGAAGCTGACCCATCAGGGTGACCGCATCCTGATCGTCGATGACAACTCGCCCGACGGAACCGGTCACGTGGCCGATCAGATCGCCAGCGGCAACCGCCGGGTCGAAGTGCTCCACCGCCAGAAGAAGGAAGGCCTCGGTCCCGCCTACCTGGAGGGTTTCCGGGCCGCTCTGGATGGCGGGGCAGAGTTGATCGTCCAGATGGATGCCGACTTCTCTCACGACCCCGCCTACCTGCCCAGGTTGCTGGCCGCTTCCGAGGTTGCCGACCTCGTGATCGGATCCCGTTATGTCCCTGGCGGCGGCATCACCGAGTGGGGGCAGGTGCGTCGCCTGCTCAGCCGGGGCGGGAGCCTTTACTCGAGAACGATCCTCCGGGTCCCGGTGCGGGATCTGACCGGCGGTTTCAAGTGTTTCCGCCGGGAAGTGCTGGAAACGATTGACCTGGACGAAGTCGCGGCCTCCGGTTACTCGTTCCAGGTCGAGATGACCTGGCGCGTGGTCAAGGCCGGATTCTCGGTGATGGAGGTTCCGATCACCTTCCGCGAACGCCAGCAGGGCGAATCCAAGATGACCACCGCGATCGTCGCGGAAGCCGCCTGGCGCGTGCCAGCAATGCGATTCCGGGGCCGTTGAAAGACGGAGCCGACCCAACCATCAGTTGTCTCTGTGGGTCGGCGGGGTTAACTTGGAGGGCGGGTCGGACCCCGCCCGACTTACTTATGCGACCTACTATACTTTGTATAGTAGGGTGACAAGACCGACGATCAGGAGACCGAAATGGCACTTCCAGAAGTAACCGACGCGACGTTCAAGTCCGAAGCGCTCGAAGCCGACGGCCCGGTGCTGGTCGATTTCTGGGCTCCCTGGTGCGGTCCCTGCCGTGTGGTCCATCCGGTCCTCGAGGAGATCAACGAAGAGCGCGACGACCTCAAGATCGTCAGCCTCAACATCGATGACAATCCTCAGACGGCACAGCAGTACGGGGTTCTCTCGATCCCGACGATGATCCTGCTCAAGGACGGCGCCCTGGTCAAGCAGCTGGTCGGTGCCCAGCCCAAGCGCAAGATCCTCGCCGAACTCGAGCCCGTCCTTTCGGCCTAGGCCATGCCGTTCGTCAACGTCCACTGGTACGAGGGCCGCTCCGACGAGCAGAAGGCCGAGATCGCCAAGCGCATCGAGGACGCGCTGGTCGAGGTCGCCGGAGTCGCCCCCGAACACTGCTGGGTCAAGTTCGAGGACACGAAGAAGACGGACCTGATCATTCCCGAGGCCCGGCCCGAATAAGTCAGACAGGGTTGAGCCGGTGAGCAGCTTTCGAAGGTTGAAGGCGGGGGATCAGTCCTGGCGTCGATCCAACCAGATGGGCGTGCTCAACACCGACCTCGGCCGTCAGCTCGAGGCGACACAGCTGGGAGCGCGGCTCTGGCGGATCGAGCCCGGTCAGGCTTCGACCCGGCACCGGCACAAATCGACCGAGGAGCTGTATGTGCTGCTCGAAGGCATCGGCAAGCTGAGGGTCGGGGATGAACTGCTCGTGCTGGAGCCAATGGACGCGGTCGCCGTCGACCCGGAAACGGTCCGTCAGCCCTTCAACGACACCGACCAGGACCAACTCTGGCTGATCGTCGGAGCGCCGACCGAACACGCCGACACGACCTCGATGGACGAGCAGCTGCTCGCCTGGATGTACCCGGACGGCCCGAAGGCGATGCCGGAAGAGCTCGCCTGACTGGCGTTCAGCGCCTGGGTCCGCAGCCCTTAAAGGCCTGGCGGCGGGTGACCGTCTTGCCGGACTTCTTCCTTTTCGCCTTGATCACGACCACGGTGCGCTTGCGGTCGTTGGCCGGCAGCCAGACCCTGGCCTTGCCCTTGACGATCCTGCTCCTGACCTTGCGGCCATTGACCGTGACCTTGAGCGACCGGACCTTCTTCGGCAGGCCGAGCATCACCTGACGCTTCGGGCAGGCGGGCTTCGGCGTTTCGGTCTGCACTTCGGCGCAGGGCATCGCGGTGGAACTCTTCGTGAACCGTTCGAAGAAGGCCCAGGATGCCTCGGCGCCGCTCGGTCCCTTCGGGTCGGTCCAGTTGTCCCAGGCCGGGTCGGCGGATCCGCCCGGCCAGAAGTGGTTCATCCCGTGAATCGACCAGTGCTCTCCGACCACGCAACCGGCCGGATCAAGGTAGGTGGAGACGGTCGAGTCGTATCCGCCCTCGGTGGCAACCGTTCTGCTCGATGCGGCCTCGAGCGAGATCGGTTCGGTCTGGCTGTCGCCGAGCACGAGGTTGTTGGTGCGGAGACCCTGGAAGAAGGACTTGTCGGCACAGAGGGGCGGGATCCCCTGGTCGGCGTCGCCACCCATGGTCATGCGGGGCACCACCCGGGCCCGGCTGCCCATCTGGTCACGGGCCTGGGCGGCGATCTGCTCGACCGGCAACCCGGGGCTGGGTCCGAGGCAGAAGCCGTCGTTGTAGGCGCCACCCGCGACGATGCCCACCGCGGCGAAAAGGTCGGGATAGGCCGCAGCCATGGCGGATGTCATGAAGCCACCCGCCGAGGTACCGACCATGTACACCCGCTCCTCGTCCACATCCAGTGAGCCGATGATGGCCCGGGTGATGCCGGCGACCGCGGCGGCGTGGCCCTGGTCTCTCTCCCAGGTCTCCGGCGAGTAGAAGCGCCAGCAGTTCCTGAGCGGCCCGGGCGCGGCGACGCTGGCCGGATCGACATCGGGATAGGCGACGATGAAGCCCTCGCGGTCGGCGACCTGGTTGTACTGCGTCGCGTTCAGGAACTGATCCGCGGTCGTCTGGCAGCCGTGGGTGGCAATCACCAGCGGCACCGGCCCGGCAGAACCGAGGCCGGGAGGAGTGTGGACCAGATACGGGTAGGTGGTGCCGCCGGACTCGAGTTCATGGGAAGTCGTCTCGCTCGACGGGGCCCCGGCCGAGGCCGGGGCAGCGAAGATCAGCCCTGCCCCCAGGGCAAGCAGGATCATCCACAGAACAGCAGCCCCGGTTCCCTGCCGCGGGGCGCGGCGAAGCCTCTCCATGGACATACCGTAACATGCACGGAGACACTTATCTGCAGAGCTGCAGGTAGAATTTCGAGCGTTGTCGCAGAGAGGAAGTCCCCCTTGTCCACACAGAAGGTCTACGTCGTCGGCGTCGGCATGACGAAGTTCGAGAAGCCCGGCCGTCGCGAGGACTGGGACTACCCCCAGATGGCGAAGGAAGCCGGGACCAAAGCCCTGGAGGATGCGGGCATCGGGTACGGCGAGGTCGAGCAGGCCTACGTCGGATACGTGTACGGCGAATCGACCTCGGGCCAGCGGGCCGTCTACGAGCTCGGCATGACCGGGATCCCGGTCATCAACGTGAACAACAACTGCTCGACCGGATCGACCGCCCTCTTCCTGGCCGCCCAGGCCGTGCGCAGCGGAACCGTGGACTGCGCCCTCGCGCTCGGCTTCGAGAAGATGCAGCCAGGTTCGCTCGGCGCCACCTTCACCGACCGCGAGCAGCCGATGCTCCGGCACATGGACCTGCTGGCGCAGATCTCCGAGGTCCGGTTCCCGCCGGCCCCGTGGATGTTCGGCGCGGCCGGTCGTGAGCACATGGAAGAGCATGGCTCGAAGCCGGAGCACTTCGCGAAGATCGGCGAGAAGAACCACCGCCACTCGGTCAACAACCCCTACGCCCAGTTCCAGGACGAATACACGCTCGACGAAATTCTCGACGCGCAGATGATCTACGAACCATTGACCAAGCTCCAGTGCTCGCCGACCTCGGACGGTTCCGGCGCGGCGATCCTCGCTTCCGCGGACTTTGTCGAGAAGCATGAACTTGCCGGCCAGGCGATCGAGATCGTCGGCCAGGCGATGACCACGGACTTCGAAAGCTCCTTCGAGACCCGCAGCGCCAAGGACATCATCGGTTACGACATGAACGTCAAGGCCTCACAGGCCGTCTACGAGCAGGCAGAACTCGGACCGGAAGACTTCCAGGTGATCGAGCTTCACGACTGTTTCTCGGCCAACGAGCTTCTGACCTACGAAGCCCTCGGCCTCTGCGAGGAAGGCGGGGCGCCCGACCTGATCGACTCTGGCGACAACACCTACGGAGGCAAGTGGGTGATCAACCCCTCCGGCGGGCTGATCTCGAAGGGCCATCCGCTGGGAGCGACCGGTCTCGCCCAGTGTGCCGAACTCAACTGGCAACTTCGCGGCGAGGCGGACAAGCGGCAGGTCGAGGATGTCGATGCCTGTCTCCAGCACAACATCGGCCTCGGCGGGGCAGCGGTCGTCACCGCATACCGGCGAGCCGAAAACTGACCGGAATTCTGAACACCTCAATCAAGGGAGAACCATGGGCAAGGTCTCAGCCGAAGTGAACATCGAAGCACCTCAGGAAACCGTCTGGGAGGCGATCTCGAACCCCGCCGACTACGAAAAGTGGCTGACCATCCACACCAAGTGGAAGGAAGAGACCCCGGAAGCATTCGTCCAGGGTGCCCAGGTTGCCGAGGTCGTGACCATGCTCGGCATGGCCAACACGATCACCTGGACCGTCGACGAGTTCGAGGTTCCCTCGCGGATGCGGATCTCCGGAACCGGCATGGCCGGGGTCAAGACCGCCTTCACCCTGATCGTCGGCAGTGACGGAAACGGCGGCTCGAAGGTCGAGATGGACGCCGAGTTCGAAGGCCAGATGATCGTCGGGGCGCTCGGTGCCGCAGTCGAGAAGGACGCGAAGGAACAGCTCGAACAGTCCCTGGAAAAGTTCAGCGGTCTGGTGAGCTGACCTGATGACCAGCGCCACCCTGCAGTTCGAGGAAGCCGGCCTCGACAAGTGGACCGAGGAGGTCGTCTTCGAGGTGACCCGCGAGCGGCTGATGCAGTACGCGGCGGCGACCAACGATCCGGTTCAGGTCCACCGTGACGGTGACGTTGCCTCGCCGGTCTTCGCGATCGTCCCGGTCTTCCACGCCCTGCTTGCTCCGGCCCTTGAAGTGGTGCCGGTTTCCCTGTTCGGCAAGATCCTCCACGGCGAGCAGGACTTCCGCTTCCACCGGCCGATCGTGCCGGGAGACGTGCTGACCGCGCGCGGCAAGATGACCGGCTGGGAAGGCCTCGAGAACGGAACCAGGGCCTGCGTTCTGCTCGAGTGCCGGGACGCAGCCGGTGAACTGGTCAACGAGCAGTTCGTGACCTTCTTCGTCCGTGGTTTCGACGACGGCCGCAAGCTGGGCGAGCTCTCTCCCGCGCACAAGCTGGATCCGAGCCTGCGGGAGTCCGCTCCGGCGCTCGAGTTCACCCAGCGGATCGACGAGGACCAGACCTTCCGCTACTCGGAGGCCTCCGGCGACCCGATGCCGATCCATCTCGACGAGGACGCCGCCGAAGCAGCCGGCCTGCCGGGGATCATCGCTCACGGCTTCTGTGTCCTGGCCTTCACCTCATGGGGAATCCTCGAGGGCCTCGGGGTCGAGGATCCGGCCCGCCTGAAGCGGCTCGCGGCGCGGTTCGCCAGGCCGGTCCTGCCCGGGCAGGAAATCGAGACCAGGGCCTGGGCCATCGGTTCGGAAAGCGGGAGTTCAAGCTTCGCCTTCGAGACGGCGGTCGGGGACACGCTGGTCATCCGCGACGGTCTGGCCGAGTTCAGCGCCTGAACTCGACAAAGAAAGAGAGAGCATGGGAGCACTTGAAGGAAGGGTCGCGGTAATCACCGGAGCCGGGCGGGGGATCGGCCGCGAGCACGCGCTGCTCTTCGCCCGGGAGGGGGCGAAGGTCGTGATCAACGATCTCGGCGGGGCCAACGACGGGACCGGTTCGGATGCCGGACCGGCCCGGGAGGTGGCCGACGAGATCATCGCCGCCGGCGGCGAGGCGGCCGCCAACACCGACGACATCTCGAGCTGGGAAGGTGCCAGCCGGCTGATCAACCAGACGGTCGAGACCTTCGGCGGCCTCGACGTGGTCGTGAACAACGCCGGCATCCTGCGGGACGCGTTCATCGCCTCCCTGGACGAGGCCGACTGGGACGCGGTGGTCGACGTTCACCTCAGGGGGCATGTGGCGGTGCTCCGGCATGCCGCCGCCTGGTGGAAGGACCAGTCGAAGGCGGGTGAACCCGTCAACGGATCGGTGATCAACACCGCCTCGGCTTCCGGGGTGACCGTCCCCAACGCGGGTCAGGTCAATTACGGGGCGGCCAAGGCCGGAATCGCCGCGATGACCCTGGTCGCTGCCCAGGAACTGGAGCGCTACGGAGTCCGGGTCAACGCGATCGCTCCGATCGCCCGCACCCGGCTCACCCTCGCCACCCCCGGCATGGGCGCGGTCTTCGCGGCCGGTATCGAGGACGCAACCGGCCACGACCTCTTCGACCCTTCGAACATCTCACCCCTGGTCGCCTGGCTCGCCTCGGCCGACTGTCCGGCCACCGGAAAGGTCTATGCGGTGCAGGGGGGAGCGATCCAGGAACTGGCCGGGTGGTCGGTCGAGAAACAGATCGAGTGCGAAGGCATATGGCAAATCGACGACATCGCGGGGAAACTGTAGAAATGGAAATGCCAGCAAGCGCGTCGACGGTGGTCGGCAAGCGCACCCTCTTCACCGACGAACAGAACGATTACCGGGAAAGCTTCACCCGCTTCCTGGAGAAGGAAGTCGTTCCCGAGTATCCCGCCTGGCGGGAAAATCACCTCGTCCCCAGGGACCTCTTCACGAAGTGCGCCGAGTACGGATTCCTGGCGATGGAAGTGCCGGAGGAGTTCGGTGGTCCCGAAGTCGAGGACTGGCGATTCAACGTCGTCCTGGCGGAGGCTTCGGTCTGGGCCGGAGTTTCCGATGCGATGGCCGGCCCGCTGCTCCATTCCGACGTCGTGCTGCCGTACATCATGGCTTCGGCCAACGAGGAACAGCGGGCGCGCTGGCTCCCCGGGATCGCTTCGGGAGAGAAGGTACTGGCGGTCGCGATGACTGAACCCGGCACCGGCTCCGACCTGGCCGCGATCTCGACCCGGGGCAAGCGGGAC
>JAGQUQ010000044.1 GCA_020438425.1 Solirubrobacterales bacterium | reverse complement strand
AAGAGACCTCGCACATGTTCATCACCGGCCCCGAGGTGATCAAGACGGTGACCGGCGAGGAAGTCGAGTTCGAGGAACTCGGCGGCGCGATGACCCACAACTCGAAGTCCGGCGTCGCCCACTTCGCCGCCGACGACGAGGAAAGCTGCCTCGAGGATGTGCGCTACCTGATGAGCTTCCTGCCGCTCAACAACATGGAGCAGCCGCCTCACTCGCCTTCCGCTGATGATCCCGACCGTGAAGACGAGGATCTCGACCACTTCGTCCCAGACGACCCGAACAAGCCGTACGACATGCGCACCGTGGTCGCCAAGATCGTCGATGACGAGGAGTTCTTCGAGGTCCACGAGCACTTCGCCAAGAACATCATCTGCGGCTTCTCCCGCCTCGACGGCCATCCGGTCGGCATCGTCGGCAACCAGCCCGCCTTCAAGGCCGGCGTGCTCGACATCGAGTCCTCCGAGAAGGCTGCCCGCTTCGTCCGGACCTGCGACGCCTTCAACATCCCGATCGTCACCTTCACCGACGTGCCCGGTTTCATGCCCGGCACCGACCAGGAATGGAACGGGATCATCCGCCACGGCGCCAAGCTGCTCTACGCCTACACCGAAGCGACCGTGCCGAAGCTGACCGTGGTCACCCGCAAGGCCTACGGCGGCGCCTATGACGTGATGGCCTCCAAGCACATGCTGGCTGACTTCAACTTCGCCTGGCCGACCGCCGAGGTGGCCGTGATGGGCGCCGAGGGAGCGGTCAACATCATCTACCGCAACGACATCAAGAACTCGCCCACCCCGGACGAGCGTCGGGCCACCCTGATCGCCGATTACAAGGCCCACTTCGCCAATCCGTACGCGGCGGCCGAGCGCGGATACATCGACGACGTGATCGAACCCCGCCAGACCCGGCCGAAGCTGATCAAGGCCCTGCGGACGCTGGAGACCAAGCGGGTCGCCCAGCCGCGTCGCAAGCACGGCAACATTCCGCTGTAAGCCGGGTTAGAGCGGAAGATGCGTTCTTTCGCCATTCGTTTCCTAGCCCTTCCCGCGCTGCTCCTGACCGTCCTCCTGGGCGGAGGATCAGCCCTGGCCGCAAACCCGACCCTGACCACGGAGCCGGCGCTGTCTCCTTCGTTCTCGATGAAGCAGAGCGATTACGCGGTCCGCTGCATGAACGGTCCGATCAAGGCCAGCTTCTCCCTGCCGGAGGGCTGGCGGGGCCGCCTCAATCGCGGCGGGTTCCGGGGCCGGGATTTCGTAACGAACCAGCCACTTCGATCCGGACGCTCTTTCACCGCCACCCTCCGCGGTCCGAACGGCAAGCCCCGGGTCTTCCACGTTCGCTGCCTGCCGAATGACTTTCCGAAGTACAGGGTCGTTGTGACCAAGCCCGGAGCTCCGAGGCTGACCCTGGTCAATCTCGTCTACCGGTGGGTGGTCGCCTTCGACGCCGGTGGCGCGCCGGTCTGGTGGTACAAGCACTCCACCAATCCGGAGAATCCGACCATGTTCCCGAACGGCACCTTCGGGATCACCAGCATCCAGAACAGCCGGTTCGAACGGTTCGAAATCCGGTCCCTGACGGGGCGGCTGATCCGGACGCTCCTGCCCCAGGGGAAGAACGTCACCTCCGACTCGCATGATCTTCAGCGGCTCCCCAACGGCAACTACATTTTCGGCGCCCACCGCGAGGTTCCGTTCGACACCACGCGGTTCGGCGGCCCGGCGAACGCCCGGCTGAATACCGCCCAGATCCAGGAAGTCACCCCGGCCGGCCGACTGGTCTGGAAGTGGAACTCCTTCCCGAAGATCGGGGCCAGCGAGACGGGTCGCTGGTGGGAGACGATCATTCCCTGGGGCCAGCCCTTCGACGTGTCGCACTGGAACTCGGTCGATGTAATGGGCCGGTACATGCTGGTCTCCTTCCGGCATTACGACGCGATCTACAAGGTGGACCGCCGAACCGGACGGATCGTCTGGAAGCTCGGTGGCGTGAAGACCGCCAAGAGCCTCAAGGTGAAGGGCGACCCCTACGGCCGCTACCCCTTCGGCGGCCAGCACGACGCCCGCTTCATGCCGGACGGGTCGATCACCCTGGTCGATAACCAGAGCTACTTCAACAAGCGACGGCCCCGGGCGGTCCGTTACCGGATCAACGAAAAGAACCGCACCGCCACCCTGATTCGCCAGATCACCGACCCCCGCTTCGGGTTCTCGCTCGGTTTCGCCTCGGCCCGGGTTGGCCCGGACGGGAACTGGATCGTCTGCTGGGGAGTCGCCGGCCGCAACGGAAAACTGCCCGGCGGGACCATCGCCGCCTACGATCCGAAGGGTCGGCCGTTCTACCGGATCTTCACGCCGGAAACGACCCCCTATCGAGCCAATCCCGTGTATGGAGCTCGCCCCACGATCGGGCAGATCCGCAACGCGATGAATCGCAAGGCCGCAAAGTAGAACCGGGGTCGGACCCCTAGAATCTCTCGCCATGCCCGAGGTTACGATCAGCCAGAACGCCACGCCGGAAGAGGCGGCCGCAATTGCCGCCGCGGTCCAGCGCTTCAACACCGACACAACCGTCGTGGTGGCCGAAAAGGGGTCCGGCATGGACCCTTGGCTCAAAGCCGCACTCGAGGAGGGCGTCTCGGCGAAGGAAGTCTTCGGGCCGGGTCAGCCTTTCGGCACGTTCTGATCGCTCGCACTTCCCGCTCCGAGCAAATAGCATCCGGGGAAACAACCGGAGGAGGAGTTCATGGCGGTAGTGAAGATCATCGAGCTGGTCGGCAGCTCACGGGTTTCGACCGATGACGCAGCCCAGCAGGCGCTGAAGCAGGCCCAGGATTCGCTGCGCAACATCCGCGCCGTGGACATCGTCTCGACCGGCATCCGTGGCGAGAACCTCGACGAGTACCGGGCCCACGTCCGGGTCGCTTTCCTGATCGAAGGCAAGGACGTTACGTAACAGGAGTCGGGCGGGGTCCGACCCGCCCTCCAGTTTGAACCCGCCCCTCCCACTGGAATCATCTGATGGTTGGGAGGGGCTCTGTCGGTTGATTGAACGCCCTCCCACCCGAGGCCTTGCTAGCTTCCCTGCCCATGTCTGATGTCGAAGAGCCTGAAGCCGCACCGTACGAGCGCAGTTCCGTCGAAGTCGCCGAACTCATTGCAGGGGGAGCGCGCTTGATCGATGTGCGGACCGCGCATGAACATGAGGCGGCCCGACTGGCCGACTCGGAACGGATCGGACTCGAGGAACTGTTCGAGCGGCGGGACGAACTCGACCCGGACCAGACCGTTGTCTTCTACTGCCGGGTCGGCAACCGCTCCGGCATGGCCGCCCAGGCATTCTCCGACGCCGGTTTTGACGTCCACAACCTTTCCGGCGGGATCGTCCAGTGGATCGAGGACGGACAGCCGATCGTCCCCGAGGATGGCTACGTCGCCGAACCAGGCGAAGCCGCCGCCATCCTCGAAGCCCGCGCCCGCAAGGCATAACTGAAGTCGCGCCGGTCTTCGCCGGCGCTCCAGTCTCAACCCGCCCCTTCCTCTCACATTCACGGACGGAAGGAAGGGGCTCCGTCCAGGGTGGGACGAACTAACGACCGGTCCGAGTAGCCGTGGGGTCGGGTGACCCTCCCAAAGTGGCTTCCGATTACTGCTCCGGTCAGCGAGTTGCTGGGGACAAGCGCGACGGGTGGGCCATCTTTGGGAGGGTTGCCCGACCCCACGGCGTGACCGCCAACGCCCCGGGAACCGGTAATCCATGAAATCCGGTCCGGTTTAGGTCTTTTTGCTACCTTTTCTGGTCCGTTCAAGCAACCAAGCCTTTTTCGTAGCAGGAGGAATCTCAATTGGAGCCCACTTCGGCCCCCGCCCAACCGAAGACAGAAAAGCCAAAGCCGAAGCCTGGTGACAAGGGCGTCGAGCAGGAGGAAGGCAAGCTCCAGACCGGCAAGGGCAAGCTCGGGACGCTGACCAACCCGGAGACCTACGACAACGTCCCCGGTCACATCATCCCGATCATCGAGAACGAGTTCGTCGATTTCGAGGGTGAAGCGAACGAGTTCCTCGACGGGAACACTCCGGAAGACCAGTTCATCGGCTTCCGCCTCAAGCAGGGTGTTTACGGCCAGCGCCAGCCCGGCGTCCAGATGGTCCGGGTCAAGCTTCCCTTCGGCGGGGTCACCCCCGAACAGATGGATGCCTTCGCCGATGCGGTCGAGATCTACGCCCCGCTGAACAAGGGCCACATCACGACTCGCCAGAACATCCAGATTCACCACGTGCCGCTGAACCAGATGGTCCACATGCTGCGGGACATGGCCCCCAGCGGGCTCTCCTCGCGCGAGGGCTGCGGCAACACGGTCCGCAACGTGACCGGTGACCCGTGGGCCGGCGTCGCCGACGACGAGATTTTCGATCCGACCAGGTACGCGGGCGCCTACACCCGTTACTTCGTCCGACATCCGACCACGCAGCTGATGCCGCGCAAGATCAAGACCGCCTTCACCGGCTCCGACGCCGACCGGGCGATGACCGGCATCCATGACATCGCCTTCCTCAGCCGGATCAGGGACGGAGTCAAGGGCTTCGAGATCCGGGTCGGGGGCGGCACCTCGATCATGCCCCGCGTCGCCCCGACCATCTACGACTTCGTCGAGGCCGACAACGGTGACTTCATCAAGGTTTCGGAGGCGATCCTCCGGGTTTACGACCGCCAGGCCTGGCTGCGCCCCAACCGCGCCCGGGCACGGATCAAGGTCCTGGTCGACAAGGTCGGGATCGAAGAGGTCCGACGGATGGTCGACGAGGAACTGAAGGGCGATTGGGTGAACGAGCGCGATTTCACGATCGACCATCTCGTCTTCGATGTCGACGAAGAGGCTTCACTGAGCGATCCGCTGCCGCCGACCGGATCACCGAACGGGGACCGGGCCGAGTTCGACCGCTACCTCGAAGCCAACGTCCAGCCGCAGCGCCAGGCCGGTTTCCACACGGTCGAGGTCAAGGTGGTCCGCGGCGACCTAACCCCCGAGCAGTTCCGCGGCCTCGGCCAGATCATGCGGGACTACACCGGCGGCTTCGCCCGGATGACCGTCCAGCAGAACATCGTCCTGCGCTGGGTCCGCGAAGAGTCTCTCTACGACGTGTGGAAGCGGCTCGGCGAGCTCGGTCTCGATGACGTCGGCCCGAGGCGGATCACCGACGTGGTCTCCTGCCCCGGCACCGACTCCTGCAAGATGGGCATCACCTCCTCGATGGGCCTGAACCAGGCCGTCCAGGAAAGGGTCGAGTCGATGAACATCACCGACCCGCTGACCCGCGACATCCACATCAAGATGAGCGGCTGCCCGAACGGCTGCAGTCAGCATCACATCGCCAACATCGGCTTCTACGGCGCTTCGCTCAAGGTCGGCGACAAGACCATTCCGGCCTACGTTCCCCACCTCGCCGGCAAGTACACCGAGGGTGACACGATCTACGGCACCCGTCTGAAGTCACGACTTCCCGCCCGCCGGGTGCCGGATGCGGTTGAGCGCTGGATCCGGCTCTACGAGAGCGATCGCGAGGAAGGCGAGATCTTCAACGCCTTCGTCGAAAGGGTCGGCACCGCCCGGATGGAGGAAGAGGTCAAGGAACTGACCATGCCGGTCGACTTCAGCCTCGACACGATGCAGATGTTCATCGACTGGCAGCGTTCCGACCCGTACAAGGTCGAGCGCGGCGAAGGCGAGTGCGCCGTCTAGCGCGATCCCGATGGAACCGTCCACGACAGTGAGCCCTGCGGAAGCCGAAGCGGCGCGGAAGGCCGAGGAGGCCAACCGTGCCCTGGCTGCGCGCTTCGATGCCGAAGCGGTCGCGGGCGAACTCGAGCCGCTGGACGCGAGCAAGGTTCTGGAGTGGGCGTTCGAGCAGTTCGGGCAGGACATGTACATCGCCTGCTCGTTCCAGAAGACCAGTTCGGTCGTGATGCACCTGGCGACCGAGATCAACCCGGACGCCCGGTTCTTCTACATCGACACCGACTTCCTCTTCCCCGAGACTTATGAGACCAGGGATCGCCTCGCCGAGCACTTCAACGTCGAGTTCGAGCGCTGGCACAACATCAGCCCGGAGGAGCAGGCGGCGGAGTTCGGTGACCAACTCTGGAAGCGGGACCCGGATGCCTGCTGCGGGATCCGCAAGGTGGATCCGATGGCCCGGGCCCTCACCTCGGGAGTCGACTGCTGGGTTGCCGGCATCCGCCGCGAGGATTCCGCGACCCGCGCCGGTTCACCCAAGTTCATGTGGGACCGGAAGTTCAACATCTGGAAGCTGAACCCGATCGCCGACTGGACCGAGCGCGATGTCTGGACCCATCTCCACAAGCACGGAATTCCCTACAACCCCCTGCACGATCAGGGTTATCCCTCGATCGGATGCACGCACTGCACCCGTCCGGTCCTGCCCGGCCAGTCCTCCCGCGACGGCCGCTGGTCCGGCTCCGGCAAGACGGAGTGCGGCATCAACTAGCCGGTTCCGGGCGGCATGAAGCGCCCATAACGGCTAGGCTGCTGGATTCTTCACCTTTCCTGTCAACATTCCCCCCAACCCCATGAGCGTGACCATGACTGAACTAGCCCTCCAGCTTTCCGAGAGACAGACTGCCGATTTCGAGATGATCGCGATCGGAGCGTTCGCGCCGCTCACCGGTTTCCAGGGTCACGCCGACTGGCAGCGGGTCTGCGACGAGATGCGGACCGAGTCCGGAGAGTACTGGCCGATCCCGATCACCCTGCCGACCGACCTCGAGTGCCAGATCGGCGACAGGATCGTGCTCAGTGCCGACAACGGCAAGCACCTCGGATCGATCACGGTCGAGGAGATCTTCGAGCGTGACGTCAGGGAGGAAGCCCAGAAGGTCTACCGCACGGTCGACGAGAACCACCCGGGCGTCGCCGCGATCTACGAGGAAGGCAACCGCTGCCTCGCCGGTCCGATCGAGGTCGATGCTCTGCCGGATCACGAAGAGGCGTTCATGCGCCGCTACCTCACTCCGGCCGAGTCGAAGCAGGCCTTCGCCGACCGCGGCTGGAAGAAGATCGTTGCCTTCCAGACCCGGAACCCGATCCACCGCGCCCACGAGTACCTGACCAAGGCTGCCCTCGAGGCTTGCGACGGACTCTTCATCCACCCGCTGATCGGCAAGACCAAGGCCGGCGACATCCCGGCTGACGTACGGATGAAGTGCTACGAGCTGCTGATGGAGAACTACTACCCGAACGACCGGGTGATGCTGGGCGTCAAGCCGGCGAAGATGCACTACGCCGGTCCGCGCGAGGCCGTTCTCCACTCGATCATCCGCCGCAACTACGGCTGCACCCACTTCATCGTCGGCCGTGATCACGCCGGCGCCGGTGACTACTACGGCACCTTCGAGGCCCAGGAGATCTTCGACGACATCGACATCGACGAGCTCGGCATCGAGCCGCTGATGTTCGAGCACACCTTCTGGTGTCACGAATGCGAAGGGCTCGCTTCAAACAAGACCTGCCCTCACGATGCCGAATCTCACCTTTTCCTTTCCGGCACCAAGGTCCGCGAGATGCTCGGTAACGGCGAGATGCCGCCGCCCGAGTTCTCCCGCCCCGAGGTCGCCCAGATCTTGATCGACTCTTACAAGGAGGACAACTAACCAATGTCAGACAGCAAGGGATTCACCCTCTGGTTCACCGGCCTCTCCGGCGCCGGCAAGACCACCATTTCCGAGATCGTCGCCAAGGAGCTGACCGCGCGCGGCTCGAAGCTCGAGATCCTCGACGGTGACATCGTCCGCGAGAACCTCTCGAAGGGCCTCGGTTTCTCGAAGGAAGACCGCGACATCAACATCCGCCGGATCGCCTTCGTCGCCGACCTGCTCTCCCGCAACGGCGTCCCGGTGATCACCGCGGCGATCTCGCCCTACCGCGCCCTGCGTGAAGAGGCCCGCGAGCTGATGGGGGACCGCTTCATCGAGGTTTACATCGAAGCTTCGGTCGAGGTCTGCGCCGAGCGTGACGTCAAGGGTCTCTACGCCAAGGCCTTCTCCGGCGAGATCAAGGAGTTCACCGGCGTTTCCGACCCGTACGAGGCACCGGAGAATCCGGAGATCGCCCTCAAGACTGCCGAAGAAGAGCCGGAGGAGTCGGCCGCCAGGCTGCTCGCCTACCTGGAGGAGCGCCAGCTCATTCCGGCCGTCGCCGCCGCCTAGGGCTCGCGGCAACAAGCTTGATCGGGGCGGGCCTTCGGGCCCGCCCTTTTTTTTGATGGCTCGCGCCAGAGGACCGTGCTGGTCACCTCCTGCCTGGTCTGGAGGTTCTGCTCTCTACCTCACGGACCCTTGAACCCAACCTGACTTTGCTTAGTTACACAACTACTTAGTTGTTTAGTGTAGACTGTGGCCATGTCCGTTTCCCTGACCATCGATCGAACAGAAGCGCCGATCGGGCATGCGCCCAACCGGGTTCCGCTGATCGATGACGACGGACTGGTCACGATTGATCCCTGGTGGGGAACGATCCAGCCGCAGCAGCTCCACCCCGGGATTCCCACCTGGGGTGAGCTGGAAGTAATCGATCACATCGCGGCGGGCGGGCGTCTGATCGACACCCGGCTGCCTGAATACGTCGCGGCGAGCGGGACGATCCCCGGCTCGCTCGTCATTCCCTGGGAGACGATCACGGATCATCTCGACGCGATCGAACCGGGGGCTGTGACGGTGCTGTTCTGCAACGGACCGCAATGCGCGGCAACCCCGCGCGCGGTCGGCAGACTGCTGGATTCCGGAGTCGAGCCCGAATCTCTCGCCTATTACCGCGGCGGGATCCAGGACTGGGTCGGGCTCGGCCTCCCCACCATTGCCGCCCCGAACAAGATTCCCGGCTGAACTTGAGTCAGAGGAGCCGGCTGTGGAGCCCCCGCCCCCGGTGGGCTCCACAGGCGGCTTCCCCGGGGCCGCTGAAATTAGGCGACAGGCTTCGGCGGAACCTCCGGCTGCCCCAGATCGTAGGTCTGGTAGGCGCCGAACCGGCTGAAAGTCTTGTGGGTCGGACCGTGGAAGTCGGATGATGCTGTCGCACTGACCCCGAGTTCGCCGGCAAGGCTCAACAGGTGCTCGGTCTGCTTCTTCGTATGCGACGGATAGAAGACCTCGATGCCGCCAATGTCGAGGGCGCGGATCAGCTCCTCGACCTGCTCGGGGACCTTGATGTCCCAGTAGGGATGGGCGATCACCGGCACGCCGCCGGCTTCGCGGATCAGCGCGCAGGCCTCGTTCGCATCCGGCCACTCGCGGGAAACGAAGGCCTTGGCCCCCGGGACCAGCCACTCCTCGAAGAAGGGGCCGAGGTTGCCGGTCGCACCGGCGGCCTTGGCGATGTGGGGCCGGCCGATCGCATCGGCGGCACCGGCCTCGCGGACCGCATCCTCGAAGGTCAGGTCGAAACCGTGGTCGCGCAGGTTCTGGACGATCTTCTTCGCCCGGTTCCGGCGCTCCTCCTGGGCCCGCTCGCAGGCGGGGGTGATCTTCTCGACATCCACCCAGTAGCCGCAGATGTGCAGGTCCTCTGCATACTCGTGGACCGAGGACATCTCGACCGCCGGCACGATCTCTACTCCCAGCCGCTGCCCGGCCTCGACCGCCTCGGGCACGCCAGCCACGCCGTCATGGTCGGTCAGGGCCAGCACCTCGACCCCGGCCTTCGCTGCCTCCTCGACAACCCCGGCAGGTTCAAGCTGACCATCAGAGATAACGGAATGAGACTGAAGTTCGATCATCGGCCCCGAATCCTAAGCTCCCGCCCCGACTCCCGCCCCGCCACTCATCCCGGCAGCAAACCCACCCCCATCCATCACCAGATCCACCGCACCAGATCCACCCTCAGAAATCGAGATGACAGTTTTGGCCATATAGCGCTCCCTTCAGCCTTCTCGGCTATCTGCTTCGTGAACCGACTTGGAGAGCAACCACCGCGGCGTGCGGTCGGACGCTCAAACCAGTCCGAGTTCGCGGACGATCCGCTCGACCACGCCATCCGGGTCTTCCATGAATTCCTTCCAGGTAATCCGGATGACCTTGAGTCCCTTGCTTTCCAGATACCGGGTCTTTTCGAGGTCTCTTTGTCTCGCGATGGGATCCGTATGGAAGGCATCGCCATCAAGTTCCAGCGCGATGCCCTCCTTCCGCCAGAGGAAGTCGACCTCCCTTCCGAACACCTTCGCGTTGACTTCCGGCATCTTCCACCGCCGAGGCACCCAGGACAAAAGGAACAGCCCCTCCAGAACGGACTTGATTCGGTTGAGTTCCGGTACCCACAATCCCAGCAGCGGCTTGACCTTCATGGCACCGCGCTTCCCGACCGACCGGCGAAAACAGAAAGCCACATCTCTCTCGCCGAAAAGCCGGAGCCGGCACAACTCGAGGAACGCGAACTTGACATCCAATTCGGGGGCACTTACGGCAAAGTCGAGCAGGGCCAACGCTGCTCGCATCAGCGCCAGTCCGTTCTTCTCCCGTACGTCGCCCGGCTCGAAGCGTCGCCGCACCACATGGACCCAGGTGTTCCGGAGAGCTGCCGAAATGCCCCGGTACTTGCCGGCGCGGTCTCTTGGCGTGGCCACGTAGATCGTTTGCGGGATTGGACGCAGAAGGCGGGCTGCTCCCCAGAGTTCCAATGCCGAGCGAGAGGTCAAGGCGGAGCCGGATCCAGCGACAAGCAGGGCCGCCCGCCAGGCCGCTTCTCTGGTTTCGATGTCTCGTCCGTACGCGTAGATGCCCCGGAAGAGCTTCGTCAGCCGTCTGCCCCTGAGCCAGTTCTTGATTCTGGACGCAGTGAACCCCTGGCGGAGCAGTTCATCTCTTCCCGCAACGTGGCGACGCCTGGACATGAAGGCCCAGAGCCGGTCAAGCTCGGCGGCACTGGTTACCTTCTCTTGCTGGACCGAACCCATCGGCCCAGCCTGTCCGAAAAATGCTCACATGTGGCTCTACAACCGTGACAATTCTGCAACGTCCGGGGGACTGGTAATCCCTCCCTCGCCTGCCCTGGCAGCGCCGGCACGGGGCCGAAAGCAGCGAGAAGGCTGGAGGGAGCGCTATATGGCCAAAACTGCCATCTCGATTGTTGAGGGTGGATCTGGTGGGGGTGGGTTTGGTGATGGGCCCGGGGCCGTGTTCCGTCGCGGGGTCGGGGGGTCTGGCAACGCCGTGATTGGGGCGGATAAATAGACTGCGCGGGCTATGTTTTCGAAGATCCTGATCGCCAATCGTGGCGAAATCGCCATCCGTGTTGCCCGCGCCTGCAAGGAGATGGGGATCACCTCCGTCGCCGTTTATTCGGAGGCCGATCGGGATGCTCCGCATGTCAGGGCCTGTGACGAGGCTTTCCTGATCGGACCGGCGGTTCCGGCCGAGAGCTACCTCTCGATCGAGAAGATCATCCAGGCCGCGAAGGACGCCGGTGCCGAAGCCGTTCACCCCGGATACGGCTTCCTCGCCGAGAACGCGGAGTTCGCCCGGGCGCTCGACGAGGCCGGGATCAACTTCATCGGCCCGCCCGCATCGGCGATCGACGCGATGGGATCGAAGACCATGGCCCGCGAGGTCATGGAGAAGGCCGGAGTGCCGATCGTTCCCGGCGCGACCGAGCCGGCCAAGGACCTTGACGAGGCCCGCGCCCAGGCCGAGGCCGCCGGCTACCCGGTCGCCTGCAAGGCGGTCGGCGGTGGCGGCGGCAAGGGCTTCCGGGTCGCCATGACCCCGGATGACCTGGCCGAGGCCTTCGAGGGTTCGGCCCGTGAAGGCGAGAAGTTCTTCTCCGACGACCGGGTTTACGTTGAGCGTTACCTCGAGGATCCCCGTCACGTCGAGGTCCAGGTCCTGGCCGACAAGCACGGCAACGTGATCCACCTCGCCGAACGCGACTGCTCGATCCAGCGCCGGCACCAGAAACTGATCGAGGAAGCTCCCGGCCCGCATGTCGACGAGGAGATGCGCGAGCGGATCGGCAAGATCGCGACCGACGCGGCCCGCGCCGTCGGCTACTTCTCGGCCGGCACGATCGAAGGCATGCAGCACGGTGACGAGTACTTCTTCCTCGAGATGAACACCCGGGTCCAGGTCGAGCACTGCGTGACCGAGGAGATCACCGGCGTCGACATCGTCCGCGAGCAGATCAAGATCGCCTACGGCGAAGAACTCAGCCTCAGGCAGGAAGACGTCGAGATCAACGGCTGGGCGATCGAGTGCCGGATCAACGCCGAGAAGGCCGACAAGAACTTCGCTCCCGCCCCCGGTCCGATCGATGTGTACGACGAGCCTTCGGGCCCCGGCGTCCGGGTCGATTCCGGCGTCAAGGCCGGCTCGGTCGTGACCCCGATGTATGACCCGATGGTCGCCAAGCTGATCGTCTGGGACAAGGACCGCGAGGCCGCGACCAAGCGGATGCTCCGCGCCCTCGACGAGTACGAGATCGCCCCGCTCTCGACCCTGATCCCCTTCCACAAGACGATTCTCCAGACCGAAGAGTGGGCGCGTGGCGAAACCTGCAAGAACCTGACCGAAGACAAGAAGTGGCTGAAGACCACCGCTCCCGAGGACACCTCGATCCCGGAGCCGGCCGAGGGCGAAGCCGAAAAGGTCGCCCGCGACTACCTGGTCGAGGTCTCCGGCAAGCGGTTTGACGTCAAGGTGATCGGCGAAGCCACCGGTTTCGCCGCCGCCGGGGCCGCCCCGGCCGGTGGAGCCCCGAAGCCGAAGCGCGAGCGCAAGAGCGGCGGCGGTGGCGGAGGCGGCCCCGTGCTCGACTCGCCGCTGCAGGGATCGATCTTCAAGCTCGAGGTCGAGGAGGGCGCCGAGGTCAAGGAAGGCGACCTGATCTGCGTGATCGAGGCCATGAAGATGGAGAACGAGATCACCGCCCACAAGGACGGCAAAGTCACCAAGGTCAGCATTTCCGTTGGCGATGCGGTCGCATCGGGCGACCCTCTGGTCACTATTGAGTAACATTCCGCGGTCGGTCGAGCACTGTTCCCAGCGGGGTCGGTAGCGGCCGATCCCGATCAAGAGAGGATCAGTAATGGAAATTTTTGCTTACCTGGACCCGGGCAGCGTCAGTGCCGCCCTCGCCGCCGTGCTTGCCGGAATCGCCGGTATCGGTGCCGCGATCCGTACCTATGGCTCGAATCTGAAGAGCAAGCTCATGTTCTGGAAGAAGGACGAGCCGGCTCCGGAAGCCGCTGCGACGGCAACCACCGCCGACGCCCCCGAAGACAAGACCCCAGAGCAGTAAGGCTGTGACAGCCGCCGAGCCGGGCTCGTTTCGAGACCGTGACAGCCGCGTCGTCATCTCGGGCGACGCGATCTACCGGGCGCTGAGCCCGGAAGGAGCCGAGGACTGGAAGGCCCTTTCGGCCAGCCCGCTGCTGGAGAAGCTGACCGCCTCCGGCCAGGTGATCGGCACCCGCGAAGTGGACGCGGCGGTGGCGGGCATCGGCCAGGAGTTGCTGCCGACCGGAGTCAGCAGGGTGCTCGAGCACGACCGGGTCCCCTTCGTCTCCTACCCCTACGAGTGGACCTTCAGCATGCTGCAGGATGCCGCGAAGCTCCAGCTCGAACTCGGTGCCGAGGCGATCGAAGCCGGACTCGCCCTCAAGGACGCGACTCCGTACAACGTCCAGTTCATCGGTTCGAAGCCGACCTTCATCGACATCGGCAGCTTCGAGAAGATCCCCGAGGGCGAGCCCTGGATCGCCTACCGGCAGTTCTGCATGCTCTACCTCTACCCGCTGCTCTTCCAGGCTCACAAGGACATCCCGTTCCACCCCTGGATGCGCGGCTCGATCGACGGCATCCAGCCGATCGACGCGATCAAGGTGTTCTCGCTGCGGGACCGTCTGCGTCGCGGGGTCTTTCTCCACACCTCCCTTCACGCTCGCCTGGATCGCCGGGCCAACAAGTCGGGCCCCGGCAGCGCCGAGGAGAACAAGACCACCCGGCAGGTCAAGCCCGGCCAGATCAAGGCCCAGCTCGATTCGATGAACCGCCTGGTCTCGAAGCTGAAGTGGAAGACCGGCGAGACCTCCTGGAGCGGCTACCGCCAGTCCAACACCTACTCCGATGACGACGACCAGCGCAAGCAGGTCTTCGTCGCCGAGGTCGCTGCCGCGAAGAAGCCGGCCCTGACCTGGGACATGGGCTGCAATGACGGGGCCTACTCGCGGATCGCCGCCGAGAACTCCGACCGCGTGGTCGCCTTCGACTTCGACCACGCCACGGTCGAAGCCCTCTACCGCTCGCTGCGCGAGGAAGGCAACACGAAAATCCTGCCCCTGGTCTCGAACCTGGCCGATCCCTCGCCTGCCCTCGGCTGGCGCGGCCTCGAGCGGAAGCCACTGGCAGATCGCGGTGCCCCCGACCTGATGCTGGCCCTCGCCCTGATCCACCACGTCTCGATCAGCGCCAACATTCCGATCGCCGATTTCCTCCAGTGGGCGAAGGACCTCGGGACCACCCTGCTGATCGAGTTCCCGAAGCGCACCGACCCGATGGTCCGGGCGCTGCTCGCCAACAAGCACGAAGGCGCCAATCCGGATTACGAAGAAGGCAACTTCGAGCGGGAACTCGAGAAGCGCTTCAACGTGGAGCGCCGCGAGGAGCTCCCGTCGGGCGACCGGATCCTCTTCCTGGCGACTCCCCGGTAGGAATTTGGCCGCTCC
Source organism: Solirubrobacterales bacterium (assembly GCA_020438425.1). Lineage (GTDB taxonomy): Bacteria > Actinomycetota > Thermoleophilia > Solirubrobacterales > 70-9 > 67-14. The sequence goes on along the minus strand of JAGQUQ010000044.1, from coordinate 2,329 downwards.
GGGCGAAAGTTCGGAAGTGGATCTGAAGAAGGGATTGGCGGCGGTTCTGGATCGTCCCGCGCCAACCTGCAGACAATTGCTGCTCGGCGGCGGGCACATCGCTGCGATCTGGGCGCTGGCCTTCGTTCAGCCCCTGCTCGATCTGCTGGGAAACAATCCCGACTTCTTCGTCGCCCGCGGCAACACCACCGGCGACATCCTGATCCTCGCAATCGGCTTCACCCTGGTCCCGCCCCTGGTCATGTTGCTGGCCGAGTGGCTGGTCAGCAAGGTCAGCGCCAGGGCCTACTACGCCCTGCACTTCCTGCTGATCGCCCTGATCGCAACCTTCTTCTTCACCCAGGTGGTTTCCGACCTGTTCACGGTCAGGTCGGCGATCATCCTCGCCCTCTCACTCGGGCTGGGAGCCCTGCTCGCCTGGTCGATCTTCCGCTTCGTGTTTGCCCGGAACCTGATGGACATCCTGATCATCGCGCCGCTGGTGGTGCTGCTGCTGTTCGTCTTCAACAGCAAGACGACCGACCTGATCTTCCCCGAGGAGGGCGAGTTCGAACTGGCGGCGAAGAACGGCCGGGACGTGCCGATCGTGCTGATGATCTTCGACGAGCTCGGCACCTCGAACCTGATGACCTCGAAGGGAAGAATCGACGGGAACCGCTTCCCCAACTTCGGCCGTCTTGCCGCCTCGAGCACCTGGTACCCGAACGAATCCACCACCGCCTTCTTCACTCCCCATGCCGTGCCGGGGATCCTGACTGGCATCAACGCCTCGGCCGACACCTTGCCAACCTGGCAGGAGCAGCCGCTCAGCATCTTCAGCCAGTTCGCGGCGGGCCGCGAGCTCCACGTCCTCGAGCCGCTGACCGGCCTCTGCCCGGAGGATCTCTGCCCCGACCAGACCGCCAGTGCGGGGCAGATCTCCCGGCTCAAGTCTCTGGCCTCCGATCTCAAGTACGTCGAAGGCAAGCTGGTCCTGCCGCCCGGCATGGCCCAGACCCTGCCGGACGTGAGCTCGAACTTCGAAGGCTTCGGCGAGGGCCGGGAAGAGGAAGTGACGCTCGGCAAGCGCAAGAACAAGCGCGGCAAGCTGGCGGTCAAGGAAGAGGCGAAGTCGGATCCGGAGCTCTACGACCAGTTCATCCGGGAGCTGCCGAAGAACGCCCGCAGCCTGACCGTGATGCACCTCCATCTGCCCCATCAGGTCTGGAAATACGACCTGCAGGGCAACGAGTACAACGATTCGCCGATCGAGCAGCTCTCCCGCAGCACCAACAACTGGATGGTGAACTCGAACGGGATCACCGTCTCCCAGTCCCGGATGTATGTGCAGACCGGGTACGCCGACCGCATTCTCCGCCAGATGCGCCGCCAGCTTGAATCGAACGGGCTCTGGGACAAGGCGATCGTGGTGGTCACCGCCGACCACGGAATCTCCTTCGAAGGCAACGGCGTACCGCAGCGTCAGGCCGACGAACGGGCGATGGGCGAAGTCGCCAACCCTCCGCTCTTCATCAAGTACCCGGGCCAGAAGAAGGGGGTCGTTTCACCGAAGCACTCGATGACCCTGGACATCGTTCCCACAATCGCCAAAGCGGTGGGCAGCGACAGCCTCTACGAAACCGACGGCGTGCCGCTTCAGGGCCCGGTTCCGGAACGGGAAGTGACGATCACCGACCCCGAGGGAAACCTGTTCACGGTCAGTCTCGCGGAGATGATCCGGCAGCGAAACGCGGCGATCGCCCGCGCCGACGAGCGGCTCGGAACCGGCGGTTTCTACACGCTTGGTCCGGCCCCGCAGCTGATCGGCCGCAAGGTACGGCCGGTACCGAAAGGCACGGCGGATGCACTGCTCGACGAGCCCGATCTCGGCAAGGCCTATGACCCGGGCGAGGACCTGATCCCGATGTTCATCACCGGGACCTGGGAAGGCACCGTCCCGTCCGCCCCGAAGAAGGCGCCGGTCTTCGCGATCGCGATCAACGGAACCATCCAGTCAACGGCCCGCCCCTTCAACTTCGACGGAAGGGTCCACTGGGGAGCCCTGGTCAGCCCGAACTCAATCCGCCAGGGCAGGAACTCGATCGGCATCTACCGCCTCCAAGGCAAAAACCTGATCCCATTGGGCGGCAACCAGGGGTAGCCACTCCCAACCATCATCTTGGCAACCACCCGGCAGAGGCCCGCCAAACCATTGGATGCTTCGAATGGGCGGGCCGGGTCTGACTTGGAGGGCGGGTCGGACCCCGCCCGACTTGCAGTTAGTCAGGCGCGGTGCGGGGGTACCCGTCATGGGCCTTCGGGGGAGCGAAGCGACGGACCAGGACGGGTA
>JAGQUQ010000043.1 GCA_020438425.1 Solirubrobacterales bacterium | reverse complement strand
CGCGAAGGGTGTGGAGCGGCACGCGGCCGTCCGAGTAACCCTCGGTGCGGGCCATCTCGGCACCACCAAGGCGGCCGGAGATCTGGACCTTGACGCCCTTGGCGCCAGAGCGCATGGCGGAGGTCAGGGCACGCTTCATCGCGCGACGGAAGGCGACGCGGTTCTGGAGCTGCTCGGCGATCGACTGGGCGACCAGCTTGGCGTCCAGTTCCGGGCGCTTGACCTCGCGGATGTTCACCTTCACCGGCGAGCCGGTGATCTTGTGAAGGTCCTTGCGGAGCGCGTCGACTTCACTGCCCGACTTGCCGATCACGATGCCCGGGCGGGCGGTGTGAATGTCCACGGCGACTTCACCGCGGCGCTCGATCGTGATGTCGGAAAGGCCGGCGTGAGCAAGCTTGTTCTCGATGTGGTCCCGGATCGCCAGGTCCTGCATCAGCAGGTCCGAAAAGTCCTTGTCGGCGAACCAGTTGGACTTCCAGTCGTGGATGTAGCCGACTCGGAAGCCTTCGGGATGGATCTTCTGTCCCATAGGTCTTCTATTCCTCTTCTTCCGGTGTCAGCACCACGGAAATGTGGCAGGTGCGCTTGTGGATCGGGGTGGCACGGCCCATTGCCCGCGGCCGGAACCGCTTCAGGGTGGGTCCTTCGTCGACCCGGATCTCGGCGACGATCATTTCGTCACCAATCAGGTCATGGTTGTTCTCGGCGTTGGCGGCAGCCGACTCGATCACCTTGGAGATGTCGTCAGCTACCGAACGCGGGGAAAACTGGAGCAGCGAACGGGCGTCGTCGATGTGCTTGCCACGGACCTGGTCGGCGACCAGGCGGGCCTTGCGCGGCGACACGCGCACGTACTTGGAGGTAGCACGGACCGACACCGGCTCCTCGACTTCGGTCTTCTTGGTCTTCGCGGCCATCAGTCCTTACCGCCGGTATGGGACTTGAAGGTGCGGGTCGGGGCGAACTCGCCCAGCTTGTGACCGACCATCGACTCCGAGATGAAAACAGGCACGTGCTTGCGACCGTCGTGGACGGCGATCGTGTGACCGACCATCTCCGGGAAGATCGTCGAACGACGTGACCAGGTCTTGACCATGTTCTTGTTGCCGGCCTCGTTCATGGCTTCGATCCGGCCCATCAGCCGTTCCTCCACGTACGGGCCCTTCTTGGTTGACCTACCCACGGTCTACCTACCCTTCTTCTTTCCGCGACGACGGCCGCGCACGATGTAACGATCGGATTGCTTGCCCTTCTTGCGGGTGCGGTACCCGAGCGTGGGCTTGCCCCAGGGAGTGACCGGATGGCCACCGGGGGTCTTGTGCGCCTCGCCACCGCCGTGCGGGTGGTCGACCGGGTTCATGGCGATACCGCGCGTCTGCGGGCGCTTGCCCTTGTGACGGTTGCGGCCTGCCTTGCCGATCTTGACGTTCTGATGCTCGGCGTTGGAGATCGTGCCGATGGTGGCGCGGCATTCCGCGCGAACCATCCGCATTTCCGATGACGGGAGACGCAGGGTGACCATGTCACCCTCCTTCGCGACCAGCTGGATCGCGGTGCCGGCGCTGCGGCCGAGCTTTCCGCCCTGGCCCGCCTTCAGTTCCACGTTGTGAACCGTGGTACCAACCGGCATCTCGCCGAGGGCGAGGCAGTTGCCGGGGCGGATGTCCGAGCCGGGACCGGAGTTGACCACGTTGCCGACCTCGATCTGCGAGGGGGCAAGGATGTAGGCCTTCTCGCCGTCCGCGTAATGGAGCAGAGCGATGTAGGCCGACCGGTTGGGGTCGTACTCGATGGTCGCGACCTTGGCGGGAATCCCGTCCTTGGTGCGCTTGAAGTCGATCTTCCGGTAGCGGCGCTTGGCACCCCCGCCGCGATGGCGGGATGTGATGCGGCCGTTGGAGTTGCGTCCACCGGACTTCTTGATGCCCTCGACGAGGCTCTTCTCCGGCTCGGTGGCCGTGATCTGCTCGCGCAGCTGATACGTCGCGAAGCGGCGCCCGGGGCTGGTCGGTTTTGTCTTGCGAATTGCCATTTAGCTAGTTCCTCTGAGCCCTTACTCGACCGCTGCGCCTTCGAACAGCTCGATCGTGTCGCCGGGGGCGAGTTCGACGATTGCCTTCTTCCAGGCGCGGCTCCTGCCTGAGTGCAGGCCGCGACGCTTCGGCTTGGAACGGACCTTGGAGGTCCGGACCTTGACCACTTCGACTCCGAAGGCCTTCTCGACCGAGTCCTTGATCTCGAACTTGTTGGCCCGGTCGTCGACCCGGAAGGTGTACTTGCCGGCCGCGATCAGGGCATAAGCCTTCTCGGAAATGACCGGACGGATGATCACGCTGCGGGGATCCATCACTCACCGTCCTTTGCGGAGTCTTCTTCGGTGCCGCCGCTCGGCTCGGCCGACTGCCTGGCCAGCACTTCGAGAGCTCCCTCGGAGACCACGATCGAAGCGGCGCCGATCACGTCGACGACTCCGGTCGCGCCCACCTCGAGCACGTTGACCCGGGGGATGTTGCGGAAGCTCTTGAGCAGTCCGGTCTCCTCACCGAGGATGATCACGGCGGTCGAGCGCTTGGCGCCCCACTTCTCCAGGGCCGCCGCGGCGTCCTTGGTCGAAGGGGTCTCGAAATCCGCGGCCTTGACCACGGCAACGCTGCCACGCTCGGCGTGAACCGAAAGCGCGGAGCGCATCGCCTTGCGACGGGCCTTGCGGTTGACCTTGACCGTGTAGTGACGCGGCTTCGGGCCGAAAGCGGCACCACCGCCGTAGCGGTTCGGCACGCTCAGGGCGCCGACGCGGGCACGACCGGTGCCCTTCTGGCGCCAGGCCTTGGCGGTGGTCATCGAGACCTCGCCGCGGGTCAGGGTCGAAGCGGTGCCCTGGCGACGCGCGTTGGCGTCGGCCCGGGCGGTCTCGTGGACCAGGGACTGATGGAAGGCCTCGTCGAAGAGGCCGGCCGGCAGATCGGCCTTGGTTGTCTTGCCCAGCACGGGGGCCTTGGCGCTAGCCATCGGTACGAATCTCCACGATCGAGTTCCTGGCCCCGGGAACGGAGCCCTTGATAAGCAGCAGGTTCTTCTCGGCGTCGATGCCGGCGATGGTCAGACCGAGCTGCGAGCGGCGCTTGCCACCCATCTGGCCCGGCAGGCGCATGCCCTTGAACACACGGGCCGGCCACGCGGAAGCACCGATCGAGCCCGGAGCGCGAACGTTGTGCGAACCGTGCGAAACGGGGCCACGACCGAAGTTGTGACGCTTGACGGTGCCCTGAAAGCCCTTGCCGATCGTGATGCCGGCGACCTTGACCTTCTGGCCTTCCTCGAAGGACTCGACCGTGACCTTCTGGCCGAGCTTGACTTCACCGTCGCCACCGTCGGCCTCTTCGCCTTCGGCGGCTTCGCCGGCGGCCGGGAGTTCCACGTCGCGGAACTCGACCAGCACGCGCGAAGGTGCGGCGTCGGCCTTGGCCAGGTGACCAAGTTCGGCCTTGCTGATCTTCGACTCCTTGACTTCGTCGAAGGCGAGCTGAATCGCCGAGTAGCCGTCGCGGTCCTCGCGGCGGATCGCAGTGACCGGGCAGGGACCGGCTTCGATGACTGTTACGGGCACGACCTCACCGTCTTCCCTGAAGATCTGGGTCATGCCAAGCTTTTTTCCGAGAATCGCCGACATGGTTCCTACAGTCGGATCTCGATGTCGACGCCGGCCGGGAGCGAGTCCAGGCGCTGCAGCGAATCGACAGTCTTGGGGGTGGGCTGCTTGATGTCGATCAGACGCTTGTGAGTGCGGATCTCGAAATGCTCCCGCGAATCCTTGTCCTTGAACGGCGAACGGATGACGCAGTAGATGTTGCGTTCGGTCGGCAGCGGCACGGGACCGGAAACGGTCGCGCCGGTGCGTTCAGCCGTATCGACGATCTCGCGTGCTGCGCGATCGATGGCGTCGTGATCGTAGGCCTTGAGCCTGATCCTGATTTTCTGTGCGGCAATGGCGGCCACTTTGGCTTCTCTTCTTACTTTCTTCTGCTGGCGCACATCGGCTGGAACAGCCGAGACGCTGATGTCAAGGTCCCCCGCCGCCTGCGGCTCAGTCCTGGCATTTCGCCGGGTCCAGTGCCGTGGTTCGACAATCCGGGGTACTTCAAAGGTCGTATCTGTTACTGGTGATGCTTGCTTCGGTACTGCGTTACTGCGAAAAAACGGGGCGGGTCCGAAACCTGAGTCTCGGTACCCGCCCCGGGCAAATCGTTACTACTCGATGATCTCCGCGACCACGCCGGAGCCGACCGTGCGGCCACCTTCGCGAATCGCGAAGCGGAGGCCCTGGTCCATGGCGATCGGCTGGATCAGCTCGATCGTCATCTCGACGTTGTCACCGGGCATGACCATTTCCGTGCCCTCGGGCAGGTTGGCGACGCCGGTCACGTCGGTGGTCCGGAAGTAGAACTGCGGCCGGTAGCCGGAGAAGAACGGGGTGTGACGTCCGCCTTCTTCCTTCTTGAGGCAGTAGACCTCGGCCTTGAACTTGGTGTGCGGGGTGATCGAACCCGGCTTGCAGAGAACCTGGCCGCGCTCGATTTCCTCGCGCTTGGTGCCACGGAGCAGGCAGCCGACGTTGTCACCGGCACGACCCTCGTCGAGGATCTTGCGGAACATCTCGACACCGGTGATGGTCGTCGTCTCGGTCTTCTCGTGAATACCGACGATCTCGACTTCGTCACCCGTGTTGATGATGCCCTGCTCGATACGGCCGGTGGCGACGGTGCCACGACCGGTGATCGAGAAGATGTCTTCGACCGGCATCAGGAACGGCTTGTCGAGGTCACGCTCCGGCTCCGGGATGTAGGAGTCGAGGGCCTCGCCGAGCTCGACGATGCGCTGCTGCATCTCTTCGTCGCCGTCGAGGGCCATGGTGGCCGAACCCTTGATGATCGGGGTGTTGTCACCATCGAACTCGTACTCGTTGAGGAGGTCGCGGACCTCTTCTTCGACCAGCTCGAGGAGCTCCTCGTCGTCGACCTGGTCGACCTTGTTGAGGAACACGACGATGTGCGGCACGTTGACCTGGCGGGCGAGCAGGATGTGCTCGCGGGTCTGCGGCATGACGCCGTCGGCGGCGGACACGACCAGGATCGCGCCGTCCATCTGGGCGGCACCGGTGATCATGTTCTTGACGTAGTCGGCGTGGCCGGGGCAGTCAACGTGGGCGTAGTGCCGGTTCGGGGTCTCGTACTCGACGTGAGAGGTCGCGATGGTGATCCCGCGCTCCTTCTCTTCCGGCGCGTTGTCGATCTCCTCGAAGCTCTTCTTGTCTTCGGAGAGAGTGTTGGTGATGGCCGCGGTAAGGGTGGTCTTGCCGTGGTCGACGTGACCGATGGTGCCGACGTTTACGTGCGGCTTATCGCGCTCGAACTTCTCCTTGGACATGCTTTCCTGGGACCTTTCTCGTCTGTTTCTCTTGGAACTTGGTTTCTACGTCTGGTTGAACTGCTAAAGCTTGGTGGTCCGGGCTTTCACCCATTTTGGGCGAACCTCTGAAATATAGCCATTCAGAGGGCTCGGGGTATTTCCGGCCTAGGCTTCTGCCCCGGCCTTTGCGCCGGATCGGCTTTCGGCGATCTCTTCGGCGATGTTGCTCGGCACTTCTTCGTAGCGCTCGAACTGCATCGTGTATTGCGCCCGGCCCTGGGTCGAGGACCGCAGGTCGGTCGCGTATCCGAACATCTCGCTGAGCGGCACGAAAGCCTGGACGGCGAGCGCGTTTCCGCGCTGCTCCTGGCCCTGCACCTTGCCGCGACGGCGGGAGAGGTCGCCGATCACGTCACCGAGGAAGTCCTCGGGAGTGGTGACCTCGACCGCCATGACCGGCTCGAGCAGAGCCGGGCTGGCCTTGCGGGCAGCTTCCTGGAGGGCCATCGAACCGGCGATCTTGAAGGCCATTTCCGAGGAGTCCACGTCGTGGTAGGAGCCGTCAATCAGCTCGACCTTGACGTCGACCATCGGGTAGCCGGCCTTGACGCCGTTCTCGAGTGCTTCCTTGATGCCCTGCTGGACAGCCGGGATGTACTCGGTCGGGATGACGCCGCCCTTGATCTTGTTGTCGAAGACGAAACCGTCGCCCGGGGCCGGCTCGATGTTGATCACCGCGTGGCCGTACTGGCCGCGACCACCGGTCTGGCGGGCGAACTTGCCGCTGACCTTCGGGACTTCCTTGCGAATCGTCTCGCGGTAGGCGACCTGCGGCTTGCCGACGTTGGCTTCGACGTTGAACTCTCGGATCATGCGGTCGACCAGCACCTCGAGGTGCAGCTCGCCCATGCCGTGGATCAGGGTCTGGCCGGTTTCCTCGTCGGACTCGACCTTGAAGGTGGGGTCCTCTTCCGCCAGGCGCTGGAGCGCGGTGCCCAGCTTCTCCTGGTCGGACTTGGTCTTCGGCTCGATCGCAACGGCGATCACGGTGTCCGGGAAGTCCATCGACTCGAGCTCGATCGGAGCGTCGGGAGCCGAAAGCGTGTCACCGGTACCGGTCTGCTTGAGGCCGACGCCGGCGCAGATGTCACCGGAGTAGACCCGGTCGATCTCTTCACGCGAGTTGGCGTGCATCATCAGCAGTCGGCCGATGCGCTCGGTCTTGCCGGTGGTCACGTTGAGCACGCGGCCGCCGGCTTCGAGCGAACCGGAGTAGACGCGGAAGTAGGTCAGCTTGCCGACATGCGGGTCGGACATCACCTTGAAGGCGAGCGCGGCGAAGGGGCCCGAGTCATCGGCCGGACGGGTTGCTTCTTCCCGCTCCTCCTCGCCCTTCTTGAGCGGCAGCAGACCGTCGACCGCCGGAATGTCCAGCGGGGAGGGCAGCAGTTCGACGATCTTGTCAAGCAGCGGCTGCACGCCCTTGTTCTTGAAGGATGAGCCACAAAGGACCGGGGTGATGTCGATCGCCAGCGTGGCAGCCTTGAGCGCCGCGACGATGCGGTCTTCGGCGATCTCCTCGCCCTCGAGGTACAGCTCCATCAGTTCGTCGTCCTGGTCGGCGACGGCTTCGAGCAGCGCCGTGCGGTACTCCTCGGCCCGATCGGACATGTCGGCCGGGATGTCGACGATTTCGAGTTCCTGACCGAGGTCGTCCTTGTAGATGGTGGCCTTCATGGTCACCAGGTCGATGATTCCGGCGAACTCGGCTTCCGACCCGATCGGCAGCTGGATCGGCACGGCGTTGGCGCCGAGGCGGTCCTTGATCGTGTCCACCGACATGTAGAAGTCGGCACCGGTGCGGTCCATCTTGTTGATGTAGGCGATCCGCGGAACCGAGTACTTGTCGGCCTGGCGCCAGACCGTCTCGGACTGCGGCTCGACGCCGGCGACCGAGTCGAAGACGGCGACGGCGCCGTCGAGGACGCGCAGCGAACGCTCGACTTCGACCGTGAAGTCGACGTGACCCGGGGTATCGATGATGTTGATGCGGTGCCCGAGCCACTCACAGGTCGTGGCAGCCGAAGTGATGGTGATGCCGCGTTCCTGCTCCTGCTCCATCCAGTCCATCTCGGCAGCACCCTCGTGCACCTCGCCGATCTTGTGCTTGCGGCCGGTGTAGTAGAGGATGCGCTCGGTCGTCGTCGTCTTACCGGCGTCGATGTGAGCCATGATCCCGATGTTGCGGGTCTTTTCAAGGGTGAAGGAGCGCGCCACTTTTTCTCTCTGGTTCCTGGAATTTTCCGTTGCGTTACCGGCTGACCTTCCGAACCGCGTCGCGGCGAGGCCAACCTCTTCAATTTCAGTCGGTCAGACCCAGCTGGAGTCCGATCAACGGGCTCAGGGCCAACAAAAAGCCCCGCAGGAAGCAGGGCCGACCCGAGCGACGCGCGACTATAGCAGGTGAAGTGCGGTCCGATCAAGCCGCTGACGACCTCACACTCCAATAATCTGGAAGTCGCCTTACCCCGGAGGAGAGCGCTGTGGACCCGGAAGCACCCAAACCCGAAGATCGTGCAGATTCCGCGTCTCGCGGGACCGATGCCGCGCGGGACCGCGTCGACTCGATGTTGGATCCGAAGCAGTCCACGTCCCCGGCCGGAAAGGAAGCCGAAACCGCCAGGAAGCCGGCCCTGACCGAGAAGCAGCGGATCGAGGCCAGGCGGGCCCGCCAGGCCAGGCGGCGACGCAAGCCGGTGGAAGGAAACCCGCTCTCCAAGGGGATGCGGGTGGTCGGCTTCGAGGTTCGCCGGACCGCTTCGTTCATCGGCGGCAGCATCATCGCCGGACTGGCGGCACTCGGCCCGGTCTTTTCTTCGGTCGGGATGGGGCTGGTCTGGCTGATCGAGCGAGTCGGCGAGGGGCTGAAGGTGCTCGCCAGGCTGATCGCCCGGGTGGTTGCGGCTGCCGGGCGACTCGCGATCGCCCTCGACCGGGTGATCACCCCCCACCGTGCATTGATCCTTGTTTCCGCGGTTGCCGCAGTGCTGCTCGGCATCTCCCAGTACAAGGGGCTGGGCTCGATCGAGATCGGCCAGGCCGGCTACTCCGGCATCGAGGACCTTGCCCGGGCACCGGCGATCGACAAGACGACGCCGGCCGGTGTCCACACCCAGATCTTCGTTCCGATCGCCGCCGTGGCCTTCCTTTCGGTTCTGGTGATCGCGCTCGGCGGGGTCGGGACCATGGCGAAGCGGCTTGCCGGGTTTCGCCGTCTGGCCTCGATGATCCTGGTCACGATCGGGCTCCTGACCCTGGTCGTGACCCTGCTGATCGACCTGCCCGAAGCGACCGACACGACCGAGGCCGCTCTCGCCTATTCCGGCGTCCAGGCCCGGATTCTCGGCGGCTTCTGGCTCGAACTTGCGGCTGGAGCTGCGCTTGCGGTCACCGGGCTTGCCCTTCTGCTCGAGCCATCAACCGGTCGAGCCCGTGACCGCCAGAAGCAGAGCCGCGAACGGGAATCGGAGGAGAGGCCGGATGCGGAAAGAGATCTCGAGCGGGAACGCCGACGCGAGCGACGGTTGAGGGACGGCAAGGACGGAACCATGCCGGGAGTGATCAACGGGGGTTCGGCGTGACTGGCCGCCTCGCTGCGATCACCACCCTCCTCGGCGCCGCCGTCGTGATCCTTTCCCAGGTTGTCACCGCCTACTCGCTCGAGAACGAGCTCGGAGAAGTTCTCGACACGGTCACCCTGCTCTCCAAGCACGGGGTGATCACCGCGATCCTCGGTTTGATCGCCGCTGTCGCTGTGGTCTTCGCGGTGGCCGCCGGAAACCGCTCGGCCACGATCGTGATAATCGGAATGGGCGTAGCGGTAATCCTGATCTTCCTGCTGGTTGACGTCCCGGACATCGGTGGCACCGGCATGTTCAACACGCCGACGGCCGGCAACCTTGACGCGTCCAGCAAAGCCGAAGCCGGGCTCTGGCTGGAACTCGTCGGTGGCGTGATCCTGATTCTGGGAGGGATCTCGCTGCGAACCCTGAGTGAAGAACAACTGCGATCGATCGGTCCGCGGATTTCGGGAGATACCCGCGGCCCGAAGGAGGAAACCCCTGGATGAAACCGTCTCGTGTCTCTGTTCTGGCCACCGTCCTGGCCCTGTCCGCCACAGTTTTCGTTACCGGCTGCGGGAGCGATGACGACGAACAGTGGAAGGACGAGACGATCACCGTCGGCTCGCTCTTCTCGACCACTGGCGATGGCGTCCCCTTCGGACCGCAGCAGGTCAAGGGAGCCCAGCTGGCAGTCGACGAGATCAACAGTGACGACGGCATCAACGGTGCCGAGCTGATCCTCACCCAGCGGGATGACGCCTCCGACCCGGCGACTTCGGCCAAAGAGATGGGCACCCTGATCGACCAGGAACAGGTGATCGCCGTGCTTGGCCCGACCTTCTCCAACTCGGCCGCCGAGGCAGACCCGGTCGCCAACCAGAAGAAGACCCCTGTCCTCGCCGTCTCGAACACCGGTCCCGGAATCGTCGGCGACTGCGACTACCCCTGCGATTTCATCTTCCGCGACTCGCTCGGTGAAGCGACCGCCATCCCGGCCAACATCGACAACCTGATCAGCCGGGAAAGCCCGAAGACCGCCGCGATCATCCACCCGGCCGACGATCCCTTCGGAGAGACCAGCGCCCAGACCGCCCGGACCGCGTTCAGGCAGGGCGGTATCCAGAACGCGGCGATCCTCCCTCCGGAGGAACTCTTCGGCTCGATCAGGCAGGTACCGAAGAGCGCGCCCGATGTGGTGATGATCACGGCTTCCTCCGGAGAGACCGGCGCCGACTACATCAGCACCCTTCGCGAGCTCGGCTACAAGGGCCAGATTCTTGGAGGCAACGCCTTCAACTCGCCCCTGGTCGCCCGCAGCGCCGGCCAGGACGGCGAGGGCGTGCAGTCAGCCGCCGCCTGGTACGCCGGCAATGCGTCGGAGGAAAATCAGGAGTTCATCGCCGACTACCAGGGCAAGTACGGCGAAGCGCCCGACCAGTTCGCCGCCCAGTCCTACACCGGGGTCAAGCTCCTGGCCGAGGCGCTCGAGGACTCCGACCTCACCTTCGACGACATCGCCGCCGACCGCCAGACCCTCAAGACCCAACTCGAGAAGGTCAACGAGGAGACCCCGCTCGGCCAGTTCAGCTTCACCCCCGACCACGACGTAATCCAGCCGATCTGGATCGTCGCCATGGACGGCAAGGGCGGCTACACCCTGGTCGAAAAGGTCAACCCCTGACCAACAAGCCGGCGAATGCCGCCCCGCCAATCAGGTGGGTATGAGAGTTGTCCATATAGACAACTCTCATCGGCACCTGAGTTGATTGGAAGCCACAATCCTGAGGTGGGTATCGGAGTTGTCTATATGGACAACTCCGATACCCACCTCGCTGTTGTGGTGCAATGAAAAGGGCGGCTCGATGGCCGCCCTTTTCGGAAGTCTCTGGGTGCCTACTACCAGCGGTAGTGGGCGAAGGCCTTGTTGGCCTGGGCCATGCGGAAGATGTCGTCTTTCCGCTTGTAGGCATTGCCCTGCTGCTTGGTCGCGTCGAGGATCTCGTTGGCGAGACGCTCGGACATCGCGTACTCGTTGCGGGCACGGGCAAAGTCGACGAGCCAGCGGACCGCGAGGGTGCGGGCGCGGCGGGACGGAACCTCGACCGGGACCTGGTAGGTGGCGCCGCCGACACGGCGGGAGCGAACCTCGAGGGCCGGGGTGAGCTGCTTGATCGCCTCTTCGAGAGTCTCGACGGCATCCTCACCGGAACGCTCGCCAACCAGGGCGAGTGCGTCATAGACGATCCGCTCGGCGGTGGACTTCTTGCCGTCGCGCATCACCTTGTTGATGATCTGCTGGACCAGGCGGCTGCGGTACTTGGTGTCCGCATCGAGCGGACGGATTACTGCGGCGTTACGACGGGCCATTAGCTCGCCTTCACTCCGTAGCGGGAACGGGCCTGCTTGCGGTCGGAAACGCCGGCCGCATCCAGGGTGCCCCGGACAACCTTGTAACGAACACCCGGCAGGTCCTTGACTCGGCCGCCTCGGATGAGGACGACGGAGTGCTCCTGCAGGTTGTGCCCCTCACCGGGGATGTACGCGGTGACTTCCATGCCGTGGGCGAGGCGCACACGAGCGATCTTCCGCAGAGCCGAGTTCGGCTTCTTCGGAGTCACGGTGGCAACACGGGTGCAGACGCCACGGCGCTGAGGCGCGGCGACCTTCTTCTTGTTGCCCTGCCCGGACTTGAGACCCGGGGTGGTCACTTTCTTCTTGGGCTTCTTGCGGCCCTTGCGTACGAGTTGATTGGTATTAGGCACGGCGAGGGATACTACACATCTCTTGGACTTTGCGTCATCTCACCCTGATAAGGGGCATCCCGCTGTTCATCCCGAAAATCGGCCACTTCTGGCGATCGACGTCGACGGGGTCATCAGCCTGTTCGGTTTCGACACTTCGCCCCCGCCCGAAGTTGCCCGCTGGGAGCTGATCGACGGCACGGTCTATTGCCTCTCCCTTGCCGCTTCAGAGCGAATTCTGCGACTGGCAGAACAGTTCGAGCTGGTCTGGGCAACCGGCTGGCAAGACCGGGCGAACGACCGTCTTTCACTCCTGACCGGGATCGGACCCCTGCCGGTGATCGAGTTCGACGGCCACCGGGCCAAAGGCGACGCTTCCGGGGTCACCTACGCCCATTGGAAGCTCGGCGCGGTTGACGAGTTCTGCGCCGACCGGGCCGTCGCCTGGATTGACGACTCTTTCGACCAGAGCTGCTTCGACTGGGCCGAGACCCGGGAAGCGAATGGCTCCCCCACCCTGCTGGTCCCGACCGAACCGGACCTCGGCTTCGAGGAGGCTCAGGCAGCCGCGGTTGCCGACTGGGCCGATTCCCTGGCCGTCACCGATTGATCCATCCTTTTCGGCTACCCGCCCGACCATCTACACTGACCCGATGGAGGGATACTGGCCAGTCCTGTTCATGCTGATCCTGCTCAAGATCCCGGCGATCGGGATGATCTGGCTGCTCTATTGGGCAGCCACCAATGAGCAGGAGAACGGCGTGCTCGACGAAGGTGAAGACGGCGGTGGCGGCAGCAAGCGCCGGCCGATGCCGTTCATCCCTCGTGGACCCCGCCGCGGGCCGCATGGCGGCGGTTCGCTGAAGCCTTCGCCCGGCCGGTCCCGCGCCGGCCAGACGCCAAGTCCTCGTCGCCTCCCGGTCGGGGGCCGCCAGGCTGATCCGGCCAGGGCCCGCGAACGAGACCCGGCCCACTCCCGGAACTAGCCGACTTTCACCTGCGAGCCGGATGCCCGCTCACGGGAGAGCTTCCGCTCCTTGGTCATCGTGCGCACATAGGGCTCGAAGTCGACCTCGACCGTGTGTCTCTTCGAGTTGATGAAGCGGCGACCCATCTTGGCGTGGTTGGCGGCGATCTCGCGATTCATCTCCAGCCGGCCGGGGAGTGCGGCCTCACCATCGATCAGGTCGGCGACCCAGTCACACTGGATTTCCGCCAGCGGCATGATCGCCCCGAGCGGCTGGATCAGCCCGATGAAGTAGAGGCCCGGACTGTTCGGCGGCACAACCCGCTGATAGAGATCGACCTTGTTGTTCTCGGCGCTGAACACCTCCGGTGCGAGGAACGGGAAGGTGATCTTGTAACCGGTGCAGTAAACGATCAGGTCGATCTTCTCGCGGGTTCCGTCGGTGAAGACGACCGAGTCACCTTCAAGCCTCTCGATGTTGGGCCTGACCTTGATGTCGCCGCCGCCGAGGCGACCCAGGATTTCCTGAGAAACGGTCGGATGGGCGTGGAGCGGCATGTGGTCGGGCTTGGGCAGCCCGTAGTCAGTGGGATTGCCGACTGCAAGCTTCAGCGAGAGCCACATACCCAGGCTCTGGAGCTTCATTGGCAGGCGTGTGACCGGGCCGCTGATTGCCCTGTCGGTCGGGGTTCCGCCGAGGTACTTGGGAACGATCCAGGCACCGCGCCGCATCGAAAGGAAGGTTGCGTCCGCGTGCCGGGAGGATTCGACCGCGATGTCCACCGCGGAGTTGCCGATGCCGAGCACCAGCACCCGCTTGCCTTCGAAGATGTCTGGCGTGCGGTAGTCGTGGGCATGCATCTGCTCGCCCTCGAAGGTGTCGGATCCGGGGAAGGCCGGCTCGGGCCAACGCTTGTCCCAGTGGTGACCGCTGCAGACGATGACGTCACTGAAGTGGTCGGTGCCGGACTCGCCTTCCCGGTTATTCCAGGCGACATCCCAGCCCCCGCCTTCGGCCGGGACCACCGATTCGATCTCTGTCTGGAACCGGATCGAGTCCCGCAGGCCGAAATGGTCGACGTAATCCTCGAAGTACTTCGCGATCTGGAAGTGGTCCGGGTAGTCCGGCAGGTCTTCCGGCATCGGATAGGCCTTGTACTCCATCATCTGCCTGGAAGTGTTGATGTGAAGCGACTTGTAGGCGGCCGACTGTCCGTTGTCGTTGTCGTACTTCCAGTTGCCGCCGATCCAGGATCCCTTCTCGAAGCAGACGAAATCGATCCCCTTGTCCTGCAGGCTCCGCATCGCGGTGATCCCGCAGGAGCCGGCGCCGATCACGCAGACCCGCGGCCCGCTACCGCCACCGCCCGTTCCGGCATCGCTCACTGATTTTCCGTCGCTGGTTCCCGCTCCCGAAGCTTCCATCAGAAGAGTGTACCCAATAACTGACAAGAGTTCATGTCAGTTTGTGCTACCGGCCGGATTCGCCATAGAGTGCGACTCGCTCAACCGGAAACGGGAGGGTTCATGGGCGGACAAGGCTTCCTGCCAAGTGGCTAACGGGGAAATCAAATTGATTCCAGAAAAGCGACCGGGCTCGCCACCGGCTCTCCGGGTCGGGATCGTCGGGGGCGGAGCTTCCGGGTCGCTGGTTGCTGTGAACCTGCTTCGGCTTGCGGACCGGCCGATGACAATCGACCTGATCGATGAATCCGGAGACTTCGGACCTGGAATCCCCTACCGGACGGTCAACCCGGAGCATCGGATCAACGTGCCCACCTGCCGGATGAGCGCCTTGGCCGACAGTCCGGACCACTACCTGGACTGGCGCCGGGCCCGCGATCCCGCGGCGAAACCCGAGGAGTACACCTCACGCTCAATCTACGGGGAGTATCTGCGGGAGTTGCTTGAACAGGGTGCAGCCGACGCGGCTCCAGCCATTGAACTCAACCGGGTCACCGACCGGGTGCGCGCCGTTGACCTCGGTCACTCAAGGCCTGCCCTGCTGCTTCCGGACCACCGGGTCGAGGTGGACCATGTGGTGATTGCGACCGGTCCTGTGGCCGGGGCCGATCCGGTCCCGGTCCCGGTCCCGGACGGCCTGAAGGAACAGAGTCTCTATCTGCCGAGCGCCTGGGATACGGAATCGGTTGAAGCGGCCACAAGCGACCGGGATGTCCTGATAATCGGGACCGGCCTGACCATGGTCGACGTGGCACTTACCCTCGGCGCCAGACCGAACGGGCCCCGAATCCTCGCCGTCTCTCGCAGCGGCATGTTCCCGAAGACCCATCTCGAACGCCTGACCCGCCTCTCCACCCCGGAGATTCCGGCCGAAGGACCGGTTTCGAAACGGGAACTGCTCGGAGCTTTCACCGAGTTGCTTTCCCGGGCCGCCGTCAACGGCGACGACTGGCGGGACGCGATCGACTCGATGCGGCTGGTCACCGGCGACGCATGGCGGCGGATGCCGGTCGAGGACCGTCGCTGGCTCCTCGAAAACGTGAACCGGCCCTGGGAGGTCCATCGCTACCGGATGGCCCCGAGCGTCGGGGCCCGCTTTCACCACCTGATCGACTCCGGCCGGCTGGAGGTCACGAAGGCAGGGATCGATTCGATCGAGCAGGCCGGCTCCCGGGTCAGGGTCAACTTCCAGTTGACCGACGGTTGCGACACCCGGGATTTCGACCGGGTGATCTCGGCCTGCGGGGCCTCTACGGACATCCGCCGCGACGCACCGGAGCCGGTTCAGGGGTTGATCCAGGCCGGCCATCTCGCCCCGGATGATCTGCTGCTCGGCCTCGAAGTCGATCGTGACGGAGCCGCACGCAACTCGGCTGGCGAACGCTCGGAGTTGATCAGCGTGCTTGGTTCACTTCGGCGGGGCGTCGACTGGGAGTCGATCGGGGTCACCGAACTGAAGACCCAGTCCGACACGATCGCTCGCCGGCTACTCGATTCGCTCTGATCCATCCCGGCGGTCCGACCACTTCGTGCTCACCCCGCCGGATCAGACCAAGCCCGCGTGGTCCGGGCTAGACCAGCCCCGGGCCCTGAGCAGTTCGAGTGCCTGACCGATCACCTCTGCCCGGTTGTCCCGGAATTCCTGTCGTGTGAACCGGTTCACCTGGTAGCCCATGAGCGTGTGCTTTCGATCCCTTCGGGCGTCTTTTGTCTGCATCGCCGGGTCCCGATGGAAGGCGTGTCCGTCAAGCTCGAACATCACCTTGTACTCGGGGAAGAGCAGGTCGATCAGGCAACCGTCGATCAACGGATCTACCTGCGGCCGCGGTCCGCCCGCTTTGAGTAGCGCCGCAACAAATTCCTTCTGGAAGATCAGCATCTCCTCTTCCGTGGCCGGATGCCAGTCGCCCAGGGCACTTCGCAGAAGCCCGATGCCTTTCTTTCCGGTCCAGCGATTTGCTTCGGTTTCCAGCTTCTTCAAATGGAGAAGCTTCTCCCGGTCAGCATCCGCCAGGTAGTCGTCCAGGCTTTCCCGGTTCATCCCTCCCGCCAGATCGATCGTGGTTCGGATGAAGTTGGTCACCGGGATCCCGGCAATCTTCGTCACCTCATGTGGCTCGAGCCGACGGGTGCTGTGAACGATCACCTTCCCGTACCCGTCAAAGGGCACGAGTTCCCGATTCATTCCGCCGCGCTTGACGACATGAATCACTGGCCGGGCAAGCTCGAGTTTCCACAGCCAGGCCGCCGACTGATGAGAAAGAAAAGCCCCGGGACCGGCCGCCAGAACAGCAGCCATCGCCCGTCCCCTCGATGTCAGTTGTGAACCACACGCCTTGAACACACCTTCATGAACGGGCTCAAGCCATCCCGAGCGAACTCGCGCCCAGATCGCGGTACGGGAAATGCCTGCTTCAATCAACTGATACTGCGCCACCACCCCATGCTGGGAACTGAAAAATCGGGCAATGAGGGAATGGGTATTCCGAGAGTTGAATGCTTGTGGATCGCCCATCCCCCTAGGTTGACGCGAACCTGCTCAAACGTGGGTCACAAGAGCTACGATTGCGTAACAAAGGCGCAGCAATTGAATTCGTCCTCACTTGCCTGCCGACTGTGATCTCGGACCGATCTATCGGGATGCCGGACCAGGTGCCTATTGATTGCATCTATATAGGTGCAATAGATAGGCACCTGAAGCTCCACCAGCGTGAACGCTGCGGTGGGTATGGATTGCATCCATATAGATGCATTCCATACCCACCTCGTCTTGGGGGTCGGTGGATTGCCGTTGGTCTGCCGCAATAAGAAGGGGCGCCTTTGGCGCCCCTTCTGGTGCTTGGTTCCGGGCTTTTGCCCGGGGCTTCCCGGCGCTTGCCGGGTCGCTGGATTACTTCTCGGCGCTGGCGTCGATCTCCTGTGAGATCTCGTCCAGCTCGGAGGCGAAGGAATCGCCGAAGCCGTCGGCTCCGCCGGCGCCGTTGCCGTCGCCGTTCTCGCCGAGCAGGTCTTCCTCGAGCAGGACCGCTTCCTCCGCCTGGACGAAGGGCTCGGTCGGCTCGATGGTCATCGAGCGGTAGTGCTTGAGACCGGTCGCGGCCGGGATCAGCTTGCCGATGATGACGTTCTCCTTGAGGCCCACGAGCCGGTCCTTGGCGCCGTTGATGGCCGCCTCGGTCAGCACCCGGGTGGTCTCCTGGAACGACGCCGCGGCGAGGAAGCTGCTGGTGTTGAGCGACGCCTTGGTCA
>JAGQUQ010000042.1 GCA_020438425.1 Solirubrobacterales bacterium | reverse complement strand
CGATGGGGCGAACTAGCTTTCCATAACCCCTTCCGGAGGAGGATCGTCCGTATGGCCAGAGAGGTATTCGACCAGGCTCGCCCCCGCAGCACCAAGGCGCAGCGGTTTGCCGATGCTTTCAAGGGCTGCGATGAGTGGACAATCCCGCCGCGGAAGCCCCGATCGATGCCCAGCTCCGTGTTCGATGCAGAGGAATCACCTTTCGATTCCCGCATCTACGGAGCCGAGATCATCGATCTGGAGTTCCGCGAAGCAGCCTGAGACCTATCTGATCACAGCCACCCTGAGCACGCGATCCTTGAAGATCGCGGTTCCCCCGGTTGTCGCGTAGCGCAACTGGAAGGTCCGGGTCCCCGGGGCCACCGGCATCACGATCCACCCGGCCCTGACCCGCGAGGTCACCCCGTCTCCGGCACCGATCCCCGGGGTCGAGATCCGGGTCTGGAAGTTGCTGGCTCCTGACTGGTGGATCATCACCGGCTTGGAAATCGAGGTCGGCTCGTAGAGGTAGACCCTGGCGCTGTTGTTACCGGTCGACCTCATCGCCGCTTCAGCCTGGATCGCGACCAGTCCGCCGGTCGGCACCTGGACCGTGGCGGTAGGTCCGCCCAAGTCAACGGGAACCTTGGAGGTGGTTGAGGATTCGCTCGGGTTCACCGCGGTCGAAGCAAGCCTGAGCTTCCAGGGCCCGACCGCCTTGTCGGCGATCTGCGTGGAATAGACCGATTTGGCGTGAAGTTTGTGCGCGGTGACCGACCGGTCGGCGATCTGCTTTGTGCCGACGGCCTTCGGGGCGATGTCGTCCCGTTTCACCGACCATTTTCCGTTCAACGCGGTCGCCGTGCCGCCAAGCGCGATGAACATTGCGACTACCGAAACGATCAATGCCGGGGAAGGCATCCGCCTCCGCCCTGCTTTCCGGTCCTCTGCTTTCGCTCTGCCTCTCTGTTTCATCATCCCTCCCTCGGGAATTGTGAGTGTTCCCTCACATTTACCCCGGGGCCTGGAACTGAAACCGCCGGCCGAAAAGAAAACGGCTCCGGATTTCTCCGGCGCCGTTCGGTGAATCGATGGCGCTTGATCGGGGGCCTTGCGGCCTCCCGGATCAGGTCTCGGTGTAGAGCGGGCCGTCGCCGCCTTCCGGCAGGGTCAGGCGGCCGCCCTTGGCCGTGATCGCGCCGCACTGGACGCAGTTCGAAGCGGTGACGTGAACGTCCACGATCGGAGCATTCGACTCGAGCTGATCCTCGGGGATCTCGTACACCTGCGCCGGGCACATCGAAACCCAGGTCTGGGCGATCTCTCGCGGCACCTCGGTCTGGATCCGCACATGGTTCGGCGCGTCGTCGCGGGTCGCGTTACCCGAGAGGAAGACCGAGGAGAGCTTGTCGAAGGTGTACTCGCCATCCGGTTCCGGGTAGTTGTCGGCGGCCTTGCCGAGTTCGACCTTGTAGGTGGCGTCGTCGTGGTTCTTCCAGTGACCGCCGGGGAAGTGACCGCCGGTCAGGGTCATCGCCGAGGCAGCGGCACCACCGAGGAAGAAGCCCTTGGTGAACGGCTGGCTGGCGTTGCGGACCTTGTAGAGGTCCTTCTCGATCAGCGAGTTGTGAACCTTCTCGTCGTAGGCGGAGAAATCGACCTGGTCCTTCTCGAGGGCGTCGACAATTGCCTCGGCGGCGTACATGCCGGCGTGCATCGCGTAGTGGACACCCTTGAGTTCAGCCACGTTGACCATGCCGGCGTTATCGCCCGCGATCACCATGCCCGGCACCGAAAGGCGCTTCGGCATTGACCAGTAGCCACCGGCCGGGATCGTCTTGGCGCCCCAGCCGACCCGCTTTCCGCCCTTGAGGATCTTCTTGACGAAGGGATGCAGCTTGAACTGCTGGAGCAGATCATGGACCGAAAGGGTCGCGTCGGTGTAGTCGAGGCCGACCACGAAGCCGATGCAGACCTTGTTGTCCTCCATCGGGTAGATGAAGGAGCCGCCGAACTCCTTGTACTTGGCGGCCTTGCGGAGTGGCCAGCCCATGGTGTGGATGACCTGGTCGAGCGGTTCCTCGACTTCCCAGATTTCCTTGACGCCGAGCTCCCACCGCTGCGGGTCGAGACCGTTGATGTCGAAATGGTCCAGAGCCGCATAGGTCAGGTGACCAAGGGTGCCTTCGGCGAGCACGGTGGCCTTGGCGACCAGGTCCATGCCGGGCTCGAAGTTTCCTAGCTCCTGACCGTCACGGCCGCGGCCGCGGTCACCGGAGCGGATGCCCTTGACGATCTGGTCCTCGACCAGCAGGTGGTCGGCCGCGGTCTCGGTCAGGATGTAAGCGCCCATGTCCTCCGCCTTGTCGGCGAGGAAGCGGGAAAGTTTGGCGACCGAGGTGACGTAGTTGCCGTGGTTCTTGAAGTTCGGCGGCATCGGCTTGAGCGGAAGCGCCAGCTTCTCGGTCAGCAGGTAGACCGCGTCCTTGTCCACCTCGCGGTAGACCGGCCACTCGTCCCGCGGCATGTCGGGGAAGAGTTCCTCCATCGCGGAGGGGCGCATGTTGGCGCCGGACATGGCGTGAGCTCCACAGACCTTGCCCTTTTCGACCACGGCGACGGGCACCTCGCCCAGCTTCTCCATCAGCTCGGGCTTGTCCTCGAGCAGCTGAAGGGTCTTGACCGCGGCGGCCAGGCCGGCCGGGCCACCGCCGACGATCGCTACGCCGACTTCAATGCGCTCATCCTCGGGATCGGTGGGCGCAGTGATGACGCTTTCAGAATCAAAGGGGGGCGGATACTCGGAGGGCGCTACGGGCGGCATGCTCTTGGTCCTTTCGGGACGAATCTGGTGATGAGACGAAAGTTCGTGAATCGGGGTGAAAAAAGGGGCCGGGGAAGCTTTGACGCTCCCCCGGCCGGAGTACTGCTGTTAGCCCTTCTTGGCCTTGATGGCCTCGGTGAGCTTGGGGAGGATCTTGTTCAGATCCCCGACGATGCCGAGGTCGGAGAACTCGAAGATCGGAGCGTTCGCGTCCTTGTTGATCGCAACGATGTTCTCGGAGTTCTGCATGCCGACCTTGTGCTGGATGGCGCCGGAGACGCCAACCGCCAGGTACAGCTTCGGCGCGACCGTCTTGCCGGTCTGGCCGATCTGGGCGGCGTAGGGGTACCAGCCGGCGTCGACCACCGCGCGGGTAGCTGCGACCGCACCGTTGTCGAACGAGTTGGCCAGCTCCTCGCAGTCCTTGAAGCCGTCGGCGGAGCCGAGGCCACGACCGCCACCGATCAGGATGTCGGCGGCTTCGATGTCCACGTCGGCGCCACGCTGCTCGCCACGGGTGATCATCTTGGCCTTGTTCGAGAACTCGGAGAGCTCGACCTCGACGTCGACGACCTCGGCGGAGCCGGAGCCCTCGACGATGTCGAACGCGTTGAGACGGCCGATGATGATGCCGGGCTCGGAGACGTAGCCGACGTCGGCGATCTTCGAGTCCTGCAGGATCGGACGCTCGGAAACGAGCTTGCCGCCGTCAACCTTGACCTTGGTGACTTCCATGGTCACGCCGGCACCGAGACGCGCGGTCAGACCGGCGCCGATCTCGAAGCCGAGCAGGCCGCCGCCGAACAGGGCGTAGGTGAATCCGTCGTCCTGGATGATCTTCGCCATCACGTCGACGATCGGCTGGGCGAGGCCCTCGGGAACGTTCTTCGCGCGGTAGACCTTGGTCACGCCGTACTTGCCGAGACCGGCAGCAGCGTCATCGGCGATGTCGCCAACGATTACCGCAGCGGCTTCGGAGCCGAGCTCACCGGCCAGCTTGGCGGCCTCGGAGAGAGCGCCGAGCGAGTTCTTGTTGAAGTTGCCCTCGTCGTCGTGAAGGGCGTAAACGAGAATGCCGGCCATTTAGATCAGCTTCCTTTCCTCGAGCCACGCGACAATCTTCTCGACGGTCTCCGCGGTGTCTTCGTCTTCGATGATCTCGCCGGCTTCCTTCTGGGGCGGATCGTTCAGGGCGATGACGGTGGTCTGTGAGCCGGCCTCGCCGACCTGACCGCCGTCGATGCCGACGTCACCGGCGGACTTGGTGTCCAGCGGCTTCTTCTTGGCACCCATGATGGCCTTGAGGCTCGGGTAACGCGGCTCGTTGATCGCGTCACCAACCGAGATCACGGCCGGCAGGGTGAGGGCCACAGTGTCGTAGCCGTACTCGGCCTGACGCTCGCAGCGGATCGCATCGCCGTCGACCTTCATGTCGATGACCTGGGTCAGCGACGGCATCTTGAGGTGATCGGCCACGACGGCACCGATCGTGTAGCACTCGCCGTCGTCGGACTGCTGGCCGAGCAAGACCAGGTCCGGGCTCTCGGACTCGAGAACCTTGGCCAGGGCGAGGCCGGTGGCGCAGACGTCGGAGCCGGCGAGGGCTTCGTCGGCCAGGTGGACCGAGCGGTCAGCACCGAGCGCGACGGCCTTCTGCAGGGCGCGCTGGGCGGTGTTGGTGCCCATGGTCACGGCGACGATTTCGTCGACCTGGAGTTCGCCGCCTTCCTTGAGCTGCATCGCAGCCTCAATGGCGTGGGTATCAAAGGGGTTGAGAGTGTTCTCGCCGCTGCGATCGAGCCGCATGGTGCCGGGATCAATGCGCTTTTGTACCGCGGCGTCTGGCACATCTTTGACCAGGACGCAGATCTTCAACTGAAGCCTCCTTAGGGGGTCTTACGAGGGGCTCTGCCGGATTCAAGGGCGGAGAGCCGGAGATGCTGTTTTGCGACGCAGGATTCTACCGGGATTCGCAGTCGATTGACTGACGAGTCAATCAGAGCCAGCCTGCGAGGCCCAGAGCCAGGCCCAGCGCCAGGTTTATTCCCGCCATGGTGCCGACCACCCTGACCTGCTTCCGGGTGTCGGATCCCATGTCGTAGACCCAGGCGGCGACGGCAAAGAAGGTCGCGTAGCCGAAGATCACGATCAACGGGATGAAGGGCACGTTCCACCACCAGTAGTCCCAGTGGAAGTAACCGGTGCTGTGCAGGAAGATCTCGACCGCAACGCAGAACAGCGAGAAGGCGAGCACACCCAAGACCCGGTTCGGGACCCCGAGGATCTTCATCTTCCGGTCGGCCGGCAGCGTCTTGACGAAGGCGATGCCGGAGACCGCGAAGAGCAGCAGGATCTCCACCGAGAGGCCGATGAAGATCAGATAACTGGTGTCTCCGGTCACCGTCCAGAGCGGAGCCCGGTCGGTCAAATGGAAGATCGCCGAGTTGACCATCTCGTTGAAGAGGTCCATCATCGCGAAGGCCAGGCCAGCGAGGATGATGTCCCAGCGCCGACGCTCGACCTCGACGGAGTAGACATAGACGACCAGACCGAGCAAGGTGACCGTTGACCACTGGAAGGTCGATCCATCCCGCAGAATCGACTGGGCTTCCCGGACGAAGTCGGGAACCGAGGTCAGGGGAAGGGCGTCGATCATCGGGTCACACCCTAACTGGTTATACCAGTCAGCAACTCGAGCAGCCGATCACCGTCTTCCTCCGAGCCGGCTGTGCCCGGCATCCGTTCCTTGGTCCGGGGTCGCCGATCTTCATAGAAGAGGCCACCCGGTGCCTCGTCCGGAGCCGCACCGGCCAGCCAGATCGCGGTGTCGACGCCTTGATGGGAATCACGCAGGATCGGGCCGGTGATCTTGTGGAAACCGGGCAGGGCGGCGCTCATGCCCGGAGTCACCGCCCAGCCCGGATGCATCGAGCAGAAGGTCACTCCGTTCACCGGTTCACGACGTTGCCAGGCGTCGGTGATCATCACTTCACCCCGCTTGGTGTGGGCATAGAAGCTGGTCGGTTTGTAGTCCTTCTTCTCGAGCTGCGGGTCGCTGAAGCTGAATCCGCTCGAGTACATGCCGCCGGAGCTCATCGTGATCACCCGGGGGTTCCTGCCCTCCCGCAGCCTCGGCAAGAGCAGCTCGGTCAGCAGGTACGGGCCGAGCAGGTTGGTGGCGAAGGTCAGCTCGAATCCCTCATCGGTGTGTTCACGCTTCGAGGGCATCACTCCGGCGTTGTTGATCAGTACGTCGAGCTTCGCGCCGGACTCAAGGAATCCGTCCGTGAATCGGCGGATGTCGGCCATGCTGGAGAGATCGCAGAGGTGAAGCTCGGCCTTCCCGGCAATCTCTTCGATTACCTCGCGGCCCTTCTCCTCATTGCGGACGACCAGGTGGACCGTGGCGCCGCAGCGCGCGAGATCGATCGCCCCGGC
The DNA here is from genome assembly GCA_020438425.1 of Solirubrobacterales bacterium. GTDB lineage: Bacteria > Actinomycetota > Thermoleophilia > Solirubrobacterales > 70-9 > 67-14. Next base: position 12,878 of record JAGQUQ010000042.1, on the reverse strand, counting down.
CTTGCCCAGCCCGGAGGTGGCACCGGTGATCATCACGCTTCTGCCGGTCAGGTCTGGCATCTCCCAGCCGAACATGCGCCGGCGAACCGAGTAACCGATCGCGCTGAAGCCCGGGATCACGGTGAAGTCCATTACCCGGTCCAGCGCTCTTCCGGCCCCTCGAATCCTGCCCGCCATCAGTCCGCCAGCATTCGCTTTATCGCGTACAGGTGAAACTCCGCCATCGTGACCAGGTCGTCGATCCGGATCTTTTCGTCGGCACCGTGCATTGACCGTAGATATTCCCCCACCTCGGTGGCGAAAACAGGGGCGAAGCCATAGGCAACCGTTCCACCCGCCTGTCGCACCCAGTGCGAGTCGGTGAATCCGGCGGTGACCATTGGCATCAGCACGGCTCCGGGCAGCCGCTCGGCGAGAAAATCTTCACAGGCCCGGTAAAGCGCGGTTCCAACCGCGGACTCCTCGCCGCCTTCCATCGGTTCGAGCAGTTCCATCTCCCACTCGATGTCGTTTCCAAGGGCCGCTTCGAGGTGTGCCCGGACGTCTCTCTCGTCCTGGCCGGGGAGAGCCCGGCAGTCGCAGACGATCTCGACCACCGGCGGAACCACGTTCGCCGGTTCCCTGGTGGCCAGGCCGGTCGGGGTCACGCTCATCCGGGTCATCGCCGGGACCATCTTCTCCAGCACCGGGTGCTGGCCGGCCGCCCAGGCGAGCATCTCCTCGTCCGATCCGGCCGCCCCGATCGCCCGCAGGCTCTCCCGGACCGATTCCGAGACCAGGACCGGAGTCTCGTGGGCGAAGAGGCGGTCGACCGCCCGTGCCGCGTCCCGGACCGCGTTCTTCTCCCGGTCGGGAACCGAGGCATGGGCCGATGCGCCCCGGATTCGCAGGAGCACCGAGGTGACCTTCTTCTCGCCGATCGAGATCGGGACCACGGTGCTGCCGCTGGCAAGTTCGAGCAGGAAGCCTCCCCCCTCGTTCAGGGCGAAGTCACAGAGCAGGTCGGGACGTTCCCGGACCAGCCAGGACATGCCGACGTCGGAAACGTTTCTCTCCTCGTCGGCTTCGGCGATCAGGACGAGATCCCCTCCGGGGGTTACGCCCGATGCGGCGAAAGCAGCGAAAGCGGCGACCCTGGCGGCCAGTTCGTTCTTCATGTCGACCGCACCCCGACCGATCAGCCAGCCGTCCCGGTTCACCGCGTCAAAGGGAGGCACGGTCCAGTTCTCGGTTGGTGCCGGAACCACGTCGGTGTGGGCCATCAACATCAGTGAAGGGGCATCACCGGTTCCTTCGATCCGACTGACCAGGTTCAGCCGATCGGGATCCGGACCGACCAGTTCCGACTCGATTCCCCGGGCCGCAAGCCAGTCCCGGATCAGTTCTGCCGCGGCAGTTTCCCGGCCCGGCGGATTCGAGGTGTCGACCCGGATCAGCGCCTCGGCCAGCGCGACAGTTTCACCCGCAAGCTCTCCTTCGGTCAAGTCCGGTTCCAGTCTCCCGCCGGGCGATCGGCGAGATGGGCTCGCATTTCCTCGACCGGGAAGGCGTCCTGGAAGGTCCCGTCCAGCCTTTGCGCCGGCTTCGCGGCAAGCAGGCAGTTCAGCACGGCTTCCCAGGCGGATTCCCAGGCAGCGATGAAGAGGCCGTTCATCTCGGCGTCGCTCACGACCCTCACCTCTTCCGAAGTGGAGAAGGCGAGTCCGATCTCGCCGGAACCTTCCGCCGCGTAAGAACCGGCCCGGATCAGGCCGAGCAGGGGCCGCAGGGCAAGGCGGCGGAGCTGGTCGGCGGGCAGTGGAGCATCGGTCGCGCAAACCGCGATGCAGGATCCATGCGTGGCCGCCTTTCGCGGGGGCGGCGGGAAGCCGCGACCGAGGAAGTCGAGATGCTCGCGGTCGCCGAAGTTGCAGAGCAAGAGGACCCCGACGGTGAACTCCCCGGTCCGGCGGGATGAGGTGCCGATCCCGCCCGGGAAGTCGAACAGGTTCATTCCGGTGCCCGCCCCCACCGTGCCCTCTGGCACTTCGAGGCCGAGTGACTGAACCGCACGCTCGACGTCTCCGGGGACGATCGTCCTCGAGTCGGCCAGGTCGCCGTCGTCACATTCGCCGACCACCGGCAGAACCACGTTTTGGGGGCCACGGCCGGAAAGCGTGATCGCGGTCTGGAGCACGGTGCCGATCGCGTGGGAGCCGCACAGGTAGACCGGGGTTTCGATCCGACCGCGTTCGTTGATCTCGAGGTTGCCGGTCAACTCGCCGACGCCGTTCATCGAAACCGACGCTCCCCTCAGGGGCAGCCCGGCGGGATCGATCACGGTCACTCCGGTTGCGTGGCCGCTGGCCGCCTGGGAGTGTCCGACCCGCAACCCGGCAACGTCGGTTATCCGGTTGCCCGGACCGGTCGGGAGGTGGCCGGGCGCCCCGCCGAGATCGCGGAGCCGCTCAGCCGGCATTCTGTGCCTCTTCCGCCGGCCCGCCGTGAAGCAGGCAGGCCGCCGACTGGCCGGGGTCACCGGCGGCAACCAGTTCGGGCAGGACCCGGTCGCAGGGTCCGAACCGCTGCGGGCAACGGGGATGGAAGGGACAGCCGGAAGGTACGTTCGAGGGATCCGGCAACTCGCCCTTGAGCAGTTCCCGCCGGCCTCCGCCGCCCGCCACGGGTACCGGGGCGGCGGTCACCAGGGCCTCGGTGTAGGGATGCTTCGGCTTCTCGATAACCGAGGTCGCCGGCCCTGTCTCGACGATGCGGCCGAGATACATCACCGCGATGCGGTCACAGAGCGACCAGGCCAGGCTGAGGTCATGAGTGATGAAGATCAGGGCCAGGCCCCGGCTTTTCTGGAGGTTGAGCAGCACGGTGAGGATCTGGGAGCGGACCGAGGCGTCCAGCATCGAGACCGGCTCGTCGCAGATCAGCCCTTCGGGCTCGAGGACCAGGGCGGCGGCGATCGCCACCCGCTGGCGCTGACCGCCGGAGAGCTGGTGGGGATAGCGCGACAGGAAGCGCTCCGGATCGAGCCCGACCTCACCCAGCGCCCGCTCGATCCGTTCCTGATGGAGCTTCCGGTCCACCTTCTGGACCCGGAGGGGTTCGGCCACGATCTCGGAAACCCGCTGTCGGGGATTCAGGGTCTGGTAGGGGTCCTGGAAGATCATCTGGACCCGCTTGCGGAGGGCCGAGCGGGTGGACCGGTCCGAGACCTCATTCCCTTCGAGCAGCACCTTGCCCGTGGTCGGATCCTCGAGGCCGAGCATGGTCCGGGCCAGGGTCGACTTTCCGCAGCCTGACTCGCCAACCAGACCGAGTACTTCTCCCGGCTTCCACTCGAGATCGATCCCGTTCAGCGCCCGGGCGGTCGAGCGGCGTTGCCGATAATGGATCGAGAGATCCTGAACCTCCATCAGCGAAGTGTCGGTTGAAGCCGTCACTCCGCCACCTCCTCCCCGGACGCGGCCAGTTCCGGCCATGTCGACCAGGGCGAAAAGTGACATGCGGCATGACGGCCGGTGCCGACTTCCTTCAGCGACGGGGACTGGAAGCAGACCTCTTCCGCGTATGGACATCGGGGCCGGAAGGCACAGCCCTCGGGGGGCTCGCCGGGTGCCGGAGGAACTCCGGGAATCGGCGGTGCCAGGCCCCGCTCCCCGCCGATCACCGGCAACGACTCGAGCAGACGCTTCGTGTACGGATGCTGGGGGTCGGCGATCACCGCGTCCATCGGCCCGGTCTCGACAATCCTTCCCGCGTACATGATCGCGATCCGGTCACAGGTTTCGGCCATGACTCCGAGGTCGTGGGAGATCAGGATCAGGGCGAGCCCGAGTTCCTCGCGGAGCCGCTCGAGCAGCTGCAGGACCTGGGCCTGCATCACCACGTCCAGCGCCGTGGTCGGCTCGTCGGCGATCACCACCGATGGCCGGCAGGCCAGCGCCAGGGCGATCATCACCCTCTGCTTCTGCCCGCCGGAAAGCTGATGCGGGTAGCGACTCGCGACCGCGGCGGTCAGGCCGACCAGACCAAGCAGTTCCTTCACCCGCTTCCCGATCGAACCGGAGCGGCCTTCGTGGAGCCGGATCACCTCCTCGATCTGGGGGCCGACCCGTTTGACCGGATCGAGCGAGTTCATCGCCCCCTGGAAGACCAGGGAGACGTGGCGCCAGCGCACTACCCGCATGCCGGCCTCGGTGCGCCGGTCGATCCGGATCGGCTCCTCACTGCCTTCGGGCCGGAGCATGATGCCACCCGACTGGCTGAACCCTTCCGGCAGCATTCTCATCACGGCCAGCGCGGTGGTCGTCTTGCCGCAGCCCGATTCACCAGCCAGTCCGAGCGACTCGCCGGGGCGCAGGTCGAGGTCGATCCCACCGACTATTTCCTTGCCCCGGTGGGCGACGTGAAGGTCCCGGATCTCGAGCACGTTGCCGCTCATGATTCCCGGTCCAGGGCGAGTCTCGGGTTGATGAACTCCTCGTAGAGGAAGCCGATCAGGACGACCGCCAGAACGAGAATCGTGATGCAGAGTCCGGGCGGGATCACGTACCACCAGGCTCCCGCGGAAGGAGCCCCGGAACCGAACGCGTTCTCCAGCATCGACCCCCACGAGATCCTCGAAGGGTCGCCGAGTCCGAGGAAGGAAAGGGCCGCTTCGGAGAGAATCGCCACGGCGATGATCAGCACCGTGTTGGCGAAGATCAGGGGCAACGTGTTCGGGAGTACATGGGTCTTGATGATGTAGAAATCACCGGCCCCGAGTGCTCTGGCCCGTTCGACAAAGGCCCGCTCCCTGAGCGTCATCACCTGGGCCCGCACGATGCGGCCGGTGCCGGCCCAGGAGGTCAGGCCGATCACCGCGACCAGCACCCCCAGCGACGGGTCGAGAAGGCGGGCCAGCACGATCATCAGCGGCAGGGTCGGAATCACCAGGAACCAGTTCTCGAAGGAGTCGAGGATGCGATCGGTCCAGCCGCCGAAGTAGCCGCTGGCCACCCCGACCGCGGAACCGAGCACGGCCGAAATGAAGGCGGCCGCGAAGCCGATCACGACCGAAGTCCTGGTGCCGACCAGAAGCTGCGAGAAGACATCCTCACCGCTTTCGGTCGTACCCAGCCAGTGATCGGTACTGGGTGGCTGGAGTACGTCGAGGCTCGAGGCCGTCGGGTCATACGGAGCGATGAGGGTGCCGAAGATCGCCACGAACACGGTCACGCCCAGCACCGCGAGACCGAACCTGCCCCGCCAGGAGCCGATCAGGATGTTGACGGCCGCCCGGGCGGTCATCGGCCCTGCACCCTCGGGTCGAGGACGAAATAGAGGCAGTCGGCAAGCAGATTGGCGAGGATCACCCCGAAGGAAAAGATCAGGAAGGTTCCCTGCAGCACAGGGAAGTCCTTGTCATTGATGGCCTGGAATGTGAGTTCGCCCAGTCCTGGCCAGGAGAAGATCGTCTCGATCGTGATCGCCCCGGCCACCACCGATCCGAACTGGATCGCGGCCAGGGTGACCAGTGGCAACAGTGCGTTGGGGACCGCGTGGCGGTTCACCACCCGGTCCCAGCGCATGCCGGTTGCCCGTTTCACGGTTATGAAGTCCTCGGTCAGAACATCGACCATCGACGACCTCATGATGAGGAAGTACTGGCCGATCAGCATCAGCGCCATGGCGGTGGCAGGCAGGATCAGGTGCTTGCCGACGTCAAGGGCCTCGCTGATGAAACTTTCGAACTGCGCACCGGGTGTCATCTGGAGTCCCGATGGCAGGATGGGTAACCAGACCGCGAATACCAGGATCAGGATGATCCCGATCCAGTACTCCGGCGAGGCGTAGGTGAACAGGTTGAAGCCCAACAGGGCGTCGTCGGTGCGCTTGCCGCGCCTGGTCGCGGCCTTCACCCCCATCCAGGTGCCGAGCAGCGTGGCAATCAGGGTTCCGGTCCCGACCAGGAGCAGCGTCCAGGGGAGGGCGTCCCAGATCTCTTCGGACACCGCCCGCCTCGACCTTTGGCTCGTCCCCAGGTCGAGGCGGGCGGTATCGCCCATGTAGTCGGTGAACTGGCCCAGCAGCGGTCTGTCGAGGCCGTACTGGCCCCGCAGCTTCTCGATCTCTTCCGGAGTCGCCCGGGGCAGCCTGGCGAGCTGCTCGGTCGGGTCGCCCATCACCCGGAACAGGAAGAAGTTGAAGATGATCACGAACAGCAGCGTGAGAACCGCTGCCGCGATCTTGCCGGTGAGCCAGCGTGCGCTCAAGCCATCACTTCTCCTCGTCCTGTGGCGGATCCGTCTCCAGCGGCTCTTCCTCGAGCTCGAGCGGCTCGTCCCGGCGGCGCCGGGAACGGATCACGAAGAAGCCGATCAGTGCGAGCGCGATCACCGCGATGATCGCGATGATGATCCCGCCACTGCCGCCGCCATCGCTGTCTCCGGAAGTGGATTCCGAGGCCGGCGCCAGATCCAGCAGCGGTGCGTAGCCGGCCTGCTCGCAGAAGATGTCTCCATCCCCGGAGGGGCAGGCGGGCTCGACGTTGGCGATCCGGTCGGTCCGGTAAGCCTGCAGGTTCGGATCCTCGGTCAGGACGATGTACGGGAGGTCTTCCTGGAGGCGATTGATCATCCGGGCGATGATCTCCTTGCGGGCCTCGACGTCGAACTCGCCCGACTGCTCGGCATAGAGCTGGTCGTACTCCTCGTTCGAGTAGAAGGCGTCGGAGGATCCGCCGATCTCGCCGGTGGTCATCAGACTGAGCAGGAAGCTCGGGTCGTAGGCGTCACCGCCCCAGCCCCAGATGAAGGCATCGAAGTCGGGGGCGGGCTTGCCATCGACGTGCCTGACGGTCAGTTCGGTCAGTTTGTCGACGCTGACTTCCTGAACGTTGAACTCGATCCCCACTTCGCGAGCCATCTCGGCGACCAGCTTTGCGGCCTGTGCGTTGTAGGCGGATTCGGACCTGGTTCGCGTGTAGAGGTTGAAGGACAGCCGGTCGCCATCCTTCTCGCGGATCCCGTCGTCGCCGGGAACGTAACCGGCATCGTCGAGAATCTGCTTTGCCTTCTCGGGGTCGAACTCGTAGGTCTCGTCCGGCTCCTGGTAGAAGGACCTGTAGAAGGAAGGCAGCAGTCCGTTCGCCACGAACGACGTGCCCGAGGCCGCGATCTGGTTGATCCGCTCCCGGTCGATCGAGTAGGCGATTGCCTGACGCACTGGCAGATCCTGGATCGCCGGATTGAAGTTGGCGTCGGGGCAGAGGTCGGGCGGACAGAGGTTGAAGGCCAGTTGAGTGAAAGCCGGCGACGGACTGTCGACCGTTTCCACGTTCGCCTGTTCACCGAGCCGCTCGAAGGTGGCTGCCTGGACCTCCGGCACGAGGTCGATCTCGCCCAGCTGCAGACCGCGCTCGACCGCATCCTGGTTTCCGTACTTGATGAACTGGAGTTCGGAGAAGTTCGGCTTCTTGCCGGAAAACTCCTGGTTCTGCTGCATCGTGATCTGGCGTCCCCGGTCGAACTCGGTGACGATGTAGGGGCCGGTACCGACCAGAGGCAGCGACGGCTGGTAGGTGGTGGTCAGTTCTTCGAGCGGAACCTTGCCCCAGATGTGCTTGGGCAGGATGTAGATCAGGAGCCCACCGACGATCCTTGCGTCGGGCTTGCTGGTCTGGATCACTACCGTCTTCGGATCCGGGGTGCGGATCGAGGTCACGTTGTCGGTGTAGCTGGTGAAAAGTTCGCCCTCTTCACCGAGCGTCTCAAGTGTCCACTTGACGTCGGCCGAGGTGACCGGCTTGCCGTCCGACCACTTCCTGTCGGCGATCTTGAAGGTCACCGTCTTGCGGTCGTCCGAGACTTCCCAGCTCTCGGCTATTCCCGGTGAGGGCGAAAGATCCTCCGGGTTGAAATTGACCAGCAGATCCCAGTTGATCGCCCAGATCGTGTAGCTCTCCTCGTCGAGCCCGATGAACGGGTTCAGGGTCTGGGGATCCTGGGCCCAGCCGATTCGAAGGACTTCACCGCCACCATCGCCGCTTTCGTCCGCGAGGGCCGGTGTCACCGACAACGCCAGCAGGGCGAATACCGCCACCACTGCCGCTGCGAGCTTTCTCAATCTGCTGGTTCTCATTGGTCCTCCTGTGGGATTGGCTAGGCCGGCTCGACTGCCGGTTCGATCACTTCAAGTTTCTTGCTGTCGCCGTCGATCCTGACCCGGGCACCGAGCGGCATGGTGGCCATGTGCTTGCCGTGGCCGACCGGCACGTTGGCGATCGCCGGTATGCCCAGGGGCGCGATCAACTCGTCGAGAACCTCCTCGATCGAGAGCGTCGATTCCGGCCCTTCGGGCGGAGTTCGCGACTGGAGCATCACGTCGGTCCCGAAGACGAGACCTGCCACGTTGTCGAGCTTTCCGGCTCGAAGCAGGTGGTTGAGCAGGGTGTCGATCAGGTACTGGTCGGTGTTCAGATCCTCGACCATCAGCACGCAGCCGTCGGTCTCCACCTCGAAAGGGGTACCGATGCTGGCCGAGACCAGGGTCAGGCAACCGCCGACCAGGGTTCCTTCCGCCGTGCCCCCGCCGACCCCGAGCACATACGGGTCATCGGGGTCCTCGAAGACCTCGCCCAGCGGTTCCGGCTGGAACGCCCGGTGGAACCAATCCTCTGTTTCCTTGGTCAACTCATCCTTGCGCCGGGTGAATCGCAGGAAGTTGGGGCCATAGAAGGTGACCCAGCCCGGTTTGCGGGCGAGGGCGAGATGCAGTCCGGTTATGTCGCTGAACCCGCAGACGATCCGCGGGTCGCCCAATGCGTCCCAGTCGATCAGCGGGTAGAGCCGGGCCGCACCGTACCCGCCGCAGAGCGCGTGGACCATGTCGATCCCGGGTTCACTCAATGCCCACTGCAGGTCGGCAGCGCGCTCGGCGTCGGTGCCGGCCAGGTAGCCGTGCACGTTGCGGTGATTCGGACCGAAGATGACCTTGTGCCCCCGCGACTCGAAGTACGCGGTCGCCTGTTCGATCTCCGACCGCGTCTGTGGCGGACTGGCTGGCGCGACCACGGCGATGGTCGCGTTTTCCGGCAGTGCCTTCGGCTTGATCCGGCTCAACTCCTGGCCTCCATTCTCTCTCCCGCTCGACTCACGTCTGGACCTTCACTCCGAGCGATCCCAATACGAGCTCGACGTGGATCGAAGCGATCCGGTCGAGTGACAGCGAGCCCTCGGGGTCATACCACAGAGCAACGCCGGTGCACTGAAGGAGGATCGCGAAGCTGGCCACCGCCGGGTCGGAAACGCGAAAGTCTCCGGACTCGATCCCCTTCGTGATCAGCTGCTTGAACATCGCTTCGTAGGCGTCCCGGCGGGCCAGGAGATGCTGCCTGGAATTCGGGCTGAGGGCGCGGATCTCGCTGTCGGTCACAAAGGCTGCCCGGGTGTGGCGGCCGTGAAAGACGACGTGCTCCCGGACCGCTGCGGCCATCTTTCCAACCGGGTCATCGGCCTGGTTCACCGCTTCTTCGACAGCGTCTTCGAGCTGATCGATGAAATCGTTCTGGAGCCTGGTGAGGATGCTTTCCTTGGATTCGAACCAGTGGTAGATCGCTGCCGGGCGGATTCCGGCCCGGTCTGCGATCTGGCGCATCGAAGCCGCGTGGTAGCCGAGTTCGGCGAACAGGTCGATCGCGGCAATCTCGATCGCCTGCCGGGTGTCATCACCGCGGCGGCCGGCTGTCGGGGGAGCCTCAGTCAATCCGGAGCAACTCCCGGGTCTGGTCCTGATCGGCAAGTTCCCGGCCCAGCGAACGGGTCAAACTGGCTGCCATCTCCACCAGGGCGGCATTCGAGGGAGCAAGGACCCCCTTCTCCAGATACGCGACGTCTTCCAGGCCGGTGCGGATCCCCGGTGCGCCCTTGAGCAGGGCGAGCGCGATCATCCGGCGATGATGCCGGCCGATGCAGGTGACCGTCCAGAAGGTGCCGGAGGGCAGGGGCCTCAGCATGGCGTCCAGCGCTTCGGGTGAGGCATCGATCCCGCCCGGCACACCGAAAACCAGGTTGATCCGGAGCGGTTCGGGAAGGATGCCTTCCTCCAGCCACTTGACGGCACTGACCACGTGGCCGACGTCGAAGCACTCGACCTCGAGGGCGATGCCGGAATCGAGTGCCCGTTTGACGATGCCACGACCGGCCGGCGGCGCGGTGATGAAGGTCTCGTCGCCGAAATTCATCGAGCCCGACTCGACTCCGGAAATGTCCGGTGCGGCCTCCAGTCCGGTGGTCCGCTCCTCGATCGTCATGTCGTTGCTGCCGCCGGTCGAAACCATGGTCAGGAGGCCGGAGCCGCCCCGGATCCGGGAGATCACGTCCTTGAAGAGCTCCGGTCGTCCGCTGGGAGTGCCGTCGTCCTCCCGGACGTGGAGGTGAACGACCGTGGCGCCAGCCTCGGCCGCTTCGATGCTCGACTCGGCGATCTCGGTTGTCGTATAGGGGATGTTCGGATTGTTCTCGCGGAACACGTCGGCCCCGGTCACTGCGACGGTCAGTACCACCGGATCCGAATCCCAGGCTTTGCTCACTTGCCGATCTCCTCTCCACTGAAGGCGGTTCTCTCACGGTCCGTGATCGGCCGCGGGCCTGAAGTCTCGCTGTCCCACATGACCAGGCCGAAGTCGGCCTCGGCGACCTTCTCGCCCCGGTCATTGAATATCTCCTCGCGGGTCTGGAAACTCGTGTTGCCGATTCCGGTCACCTCACAGCCGACCGAAACGACCTTCGAATCGAGCTTTATTTCCCGAAGGAAGGTGACCGAGCAGCGGCCGACCACGTACTCGGCCGGCCCGACCCCGCAGTGCTCGAGGAAGGCGTCGCGACCCTCTTCGAAGTAGTTGAGCACCGCCGCATGGTTGACGTGCCCGAGTCCGTCGATGTCCTGCCACCGCATCTGGACGTCGTGCCTCACTGGTTCGCCGCCCCTTCCAGCCCGAAGGCCCGCCTGAGCGGCTCGCTCTTCCGCAGCAGGTCGAGCGACCAGGATCCGCAATCCGGAGTGAACCCGGAACCGACCAGCATCCGCACGTCGTGGCCGATCCCGTCGGCAGTCAGGGCCGCGGTCTGAAAGCTGGTCGCCATCGAGAAGAAGAGGACGGTCCCGCCAGCCGCGGTGGCGAGGATTGCCGCGGGCTCACAGCCTGTGGAGCTGACCACGACCACGGTCAGGTCGGCTTCGGGGGCACCGGCGAGGGCCAGCTGGTCTCTGGTCCGGACCGGATCGCGCAGGTCGGCGACCAGCCCGATGTCGCAGAGGCCGAGCCCGGTCACGAGCTCGATCGACTCGGGGTTGGCGTCGACCGCGATCACGGTGCCGCCTTCGGTCACTTCCCGGGCAGCGGCCATCGCCAGTTTGCCCGCGTGTCCGGAGCCCATCACGCAGACGGTGTCTCCGGGACTGGCCAGGCGAGCCACGTGGGAGCCGGCCCCGTACACGTCATAGACCTCGAGCGCGGTGGCGAGCGGAATGTCCTCAGGCAGCGGTCCCCAAGGTGCCGAGTTGAATACCCAGGCCGTCCCCCGAACCTCGATCTGGGCCGAGTCCGGGTCAAGAGCGACGACCTCATCGAGGCGAAGAGGAGTCAGGGTCAGCGATGCGAGGGTGACGATCCGATCCCCGACCGCAGGGGGATCCAGGTAGCCGGAACCGACCCCGGTGACCGTGCCCAGGGCCACGCCGCCGGAATCGGTCACCGGATTGTGCATCTTGCCCCTCGCGGCGACGATTTCCAGTACCCGCGCCGCCATCCGGTCGGGATCGGCTTCGGACTCGTCCCGGATCTGCCGAAACGAGGTGGCATCCAGGCAGAGCCGCTCGACCGCGACCTCGAACTCGTCGTCCCTGACCGGGCCGGTTGCGTCGAGGACACTGGCGGGTTGAGGCAGCGCTCCGGCAGGTTCGACGACCCGACCGATTCCAAAGTTTTCGCTCACCCTCCGCCCCTCAGCTTCATGAACGACCGTTAGGCTATTGCCCTCGCGACCCGCCGTCAAGCGACAATCCTGGAGGTGACAATGGAAAGCCGGAAGATCCAGATGCCCGTCGTAGCCGCGAAGGCTGACCGCGAACACCAGCCGGAGGGTGAGGTCTGGGTCGGGGTAAGGACACCCGGCACCGAGTCCTCAATGCGCTCCGAGGCGATCCGCGCGGCGCTGACCGCGGCCGGAACCTCGATTCTGGAGCCGGTCTCGCACCCCGAATCCTGCCTGCTCGAGGTACACGACGAAAGGCTCCTCGAGTGGCTGGAGCAGGCTCACCGGGAGTGGCTCGAGGCCGGTCTCGACCGCAATCCGGGGCAGGACCGGGTCGTGCCCTACATCTTCCCCACCCCGGGGCTGCTCGACGGGATTCCGGCCTTCGAGCCGACTGCCGCCTCGGCCCGGGCCGGCGCCTGGGCCTACGACACGATGACCCTGATCGGTCCCGGCACCTGGCCCGCCGCCCGAGCCGCGGCCGATGTTGCCCTCACCGCAGCCGACCTGGTTCGAGGCGGCAGTCCCGCGGCGTACGCGCTTTGCCGGCCGCCCGGTCACCACGCGACGCGGAGTGCGATCGGCGGCTCCTGCTATCTGAACAACACCGCGATCGCCGCAGCCCATCTGTCTGGCGACGTTCCGGTCGGAGTACTCGACATTGACGCCCACCACGGCAACGGCACTCAGTCCATCTTTTTCGCTGACCCGCATGTACTGACGGCATCGGTCCACGTCGATCCGGCCCGGGGCTGGTTCCCCCACTTCCTCGGCTTCGAAGCCGAGACCGGGCGGGGATCCGGCCGGGACTCCAACCGCAACCGCACCCTTGCTCCCGGCAGCGGTGACGAAGTCTGGCTCGAGTCGATT
>JAGQUQ010000041.1 GCA_020438425.1 Solirubrobacterales bacterium | reverse complement strand
ATCCGCTCACCGTGAAACGGAGGCAGCAGCTTGCGGCGCTCGGCGAGGTGTTCCTCCTCGTCCATCGAGAAGATCGAACCCTTGCCGAGCACCCGGCCAAGAGCGTTGTCGCCGGCGTGAAGAACGTCAGCCTTGGCAGTGAAAACCTTGCGGTGGAGTTCGGCGCCCTGGATCACGACCGACGGTCCGAAGCCGTTGATGTCGACGAAGAAGATGTCTCCGTACTGCTCATGCCAGCGGCGAAACGCGCCGTTTCGGGCCAGAATGAACAGCGCCTGATTCAGGTGCTTCCCGGTGCCCGGTCCGGGCGGGAGATTGGCTCCAACTGTGGCGGTCAACGAACGGCAGCCCGGGATTCCGGAGTTGACTGCTTCGACTTCGGCTGAATCCCCCTCGCTTCGAGTTCCTTCTCGAAGCGTTTCTGGAGCAGCCCGAATGCGGCCGGCCACCGTCGGGGCATCAGGCGAACCAGGGCGTCGATCAGCTTCGCGTCATTGCCGACCAGGACCCGCGGGTTGTTCGACTCCACCCCGTCGACGACGATCTCGGCCGCCCGGCCCGGGTCCATCTTCAGGAGCTTCTCGTTGTAGAAGCGGGTCCGTTCCTCGTGCTCTGCGGTGACTTCCTGGCCGGTCTCCCTGGCCCATTTGAGAGCCGAGTCGGCGATCCCGGTCCTGATTCCACCGGGGTGCACCACCGTGGTCCGGACCGGATGACCTTCAGCCTTGAGGTCGAAGGCGATTGACTCCGTGAAACCGCGGACCGCGAACTTGCTGGAGCAGTAGGCGCTGAGACCCTCCTGGGCCATGATTCCGTTGAGACTCGAGACATTGATGATGTGTCCGTCACCGGAGGCGATCAGGTGCGGCAGGAACTCCTTGGTCCCGTTGATCACACCCCAGAAATTGACGTTCATGATCCGCTCGTAACGGTCGTAGTCGAAATCGGTGACCGGACCGTTGTCGGCAATGCCGGCGTTGTTGTAGACCTGGTGGACCTGGCCGAAGTGCGCGGCCACCTCGCTGGCGTAGCCGGCGAATGCTTCCCGGTCACTGACGTCAAGGGCGGCAGCGTGCGTATCGGTGCTGCCGCCGATCATCGAGGCGGTCTCCTCCGCGGTTTCGAGATTCACGTCACTGATCGCGACAGCCTTCGCTCCCCTCCTCGCCAGTTCAAGGGCCAGGGCCCGGCCGATGCCGGACCCCGCGCCGGTTACAACACAAACTTTTCCACTTACAGCGCTCAAACTGCAACCTCTTCCTTCGTCTGGGACTTCCGCTCATTGCGCCGGAACTCCATGTACTCGTCGGCGACCTCCCCCTCCCTCAGGAAGCGGGCATCCTTCGCGTAGTTCTGGGCCAGGTACCAGGGCTCCCGGGTGCCCTGCCGGGGCAGGCTGTCGAGGGCGCGCAGCACGTAGCCGGCCGGGAAGTCGAGCAGGGGAATCCGCTCCATCTCCGGATCCGTGATCCGGGCCACCGCCGTGTCCGCACCGATGCTGTCCATGTGCCCGAGCAGTCGGCAGAAGTACTCGCAGACCAGGTCGATCTTCAGGGTCCAGGACGAGTTCGTGTACCCGACCGCAAAGACCAGGTTGGGAACGTCGCTCAGCATCATTCCCTTGTAGGCGACCGTGCTCGGTGCGTCGAATTCTTCCCCGTCGATCGTCACCTCGATGCCGCCGAAGAGCTGAACGTTCAGCCCGGTGGCGGTGATCACGATGTCGGCCTCGAGATCCTGTCCCGACTCCAGCCGGAGGCCGCTTTCGGTGAAGGTGTCGATCCGGTCGGTGACCACCGAAGCAGAACCGTTCCTGATCGACTGGTAGAGGTCGCCGTTCGGTACGGCACAGAGGCGCTGGTCCCAGGGGTCATAGGTCGGGTTGAAGTGAACGTCCACGTCACAGCCTGAGCCTTCGAGCTCCTTGCGATTGACCCGGCGGATGAATGCCCGCGCCGCCTTCGGGAATCGCTGGCTGAACTGGTAGACGAACTTCTGGCGCAGGATGTTCTTGCGGCGAATCAGCCGGTAGGCGCGCATGTCACCGATCCAGCGTCTCAGGGCCAGGCCAAGCCGGTCCTTTTCGGGTACCGGCAGGATGTAAGTCGGAGAGCGCTGCAGCATGGTCACGTGCTCGGCTTCCCTGGCCAGCTCCGGAAGCAGGGTTACCGCCGTCGCGCCACTGCCGATAATCACGACCCGCTTGTTCGCAAAGTCGATGTCCTCCGGCCAGTGCTGCGGGTGGATCACCTGGCCGGCGTAGTCCGCCAGGCCGTCGAAGTGCGGCATGTAACCCTGGTCGTAGCGGTAGTAGCCGGTCGCGGCGAAGATCCACCTTGCCTTCATCTCGAAGGTTTCGCCGGTACCCGCCAGCTCGACTGTGAGGGTCCACATCGATTCATCCGACGACCACTCGGCTCGCTGGACCTTGTGGCCGTAACGGATCTTCCGGTCGATGCCGTTCTCGACTGCCGTCTCGTTGATGTAAGCCTTGATCGCCGGTCCGTCGGCGATCGCCTTCTCGTCGGTCCACGGCTTGAATGCGTAGCCGAAGGTGTAAAGGTCCGAATCCGAGCGGATGCCCGGGTACCTGAAGAGATCCCAGGTCCCGCCGAGGTCGCTGCGCGATTCGAGGATTGCGTAACTCTTGCCCGGGTGATTCTTCTGAAGGTGGTAAGCGGCACCGATGCCGGACACACCGGCTCCAATGATCAGAACATCGAGTCGGTCCTGCTTCGGGTCTTCAAGATCCATTTCGGGTCCTTCGGTAGATCGCCGGATAATTGAATGTTCGCTCCTGCCGTGGACCGAGACAACGGTCAAAGCTCCAGAATTCCGCTCCTCATTGTGCGTTCTGCACACATTTTCGGCAAAGTACCCACCCGATCGGGCGACC
Organism: Solirubrobacterales bacterium; assembly: GCA_020438425.1. Classification (GTDB taxonomy): domain Bacteria; phylum Actinomycetota; class Thermoleophilia; order Solirubrobacterales; family 70-9; genus 67-14. The sequence goes on along the minus strand of JAGQUQ010000041.1, from coordinate 17,676 downwards.
TTCGTGGATTTAGCCCATCCCGAGGTACCCTCCGGCAATGTCATTGCCGAAACCCTCGCCCCGAACGGCCGAGCTGATTCGTAATTGTGTGAACCGGATTCTCGAGGACCCGGAGGAGATCTACGAGGCGATCGACCAGGCCAGCATTCCGGCCGAAGTCAGCAATGCTCTTGCCGATCCGGTCCTGCTCAACAACTACCGCCGGGTGAACCGGGCGACCGTGCTCCAGTGGGCCGAGGCGAACCTGCGCGACCCCGGCTGCGAAGTTCCCCCCTACTCCGGATCCGAAATCGCTTCCCTGACCCGGGATCTGGTTCGGCGCGGCCTGGACACCAACGCCCTGGAGCCTTATCGGGCCGGCCAGAACATCACCTGGCAGAAGTGGATGGAAGCTGCCTTCGCCGAGACCGACGATCCCGGGGAGCTTCAGGAACTGCTTGACATCTCGGCAAAGTCAATCTTTTCCTATGTCGACAGGACGATGATGCTGACCGCCGACCGGATTCAAAGGGACCGGGAAGAGTTCAAACAGACCGGTGCCGAGCGACTGGAGACAGTGGTGCTGGTTCTGGAGGGTGAACCGATCGACACCGGTCACGCGGCCGTCCGGCTCGGCTACAGCTTCGAGGGAACCCACCTGGCGGCGATCCTCTGGAACGAGGAGGCCATCGACCCCGAACGACTCGAGAAGGCGGCGAACCGGCTGGCCGAGGCGGCCGGAGCCGGAAGTCCGCTCCAGGTGCACGCCACCAGCGGTGTGCTCTGGGCATGGGTGAAGACGAGTCGCCCGGTCAACGAGATCGAACCCGGGCTCCAGGGCGAAGAACAGGTCAGATTTGCCTTGGGGACCCCGCTGCCTGGCATCGAAGGATTCCGGAGAAGCCACTCGGACGCATCAGAGGTTCAGCGCCTGGTCCTGAGGCTCGGCTCGAAGCTGACGGTCGCGCGCTATGACGCGATGAAGGTCGCGGCGCTCTTGACCCACGACGAGGATCGTGCCGGCCGGTTCGCGTCGGAAACCCTCGGGGAACTTGCCGACGCGGCGACCAACCTGAAGGAAACGGTGCGCACCTACCTCAGGAACCAGTCGAATGCGACGAGGACCGCCGAGGTGCTCTTCGCTCATCGCAACACGATCCTTGCCCGCCTCGCCAAGGCCGATGAGTTGCTTCCCTCCCCCCTGTCCGAAACTTCGTTCGAAGTCGCCACGGCCCTCGAGATTCTTCACTGGCAGGAAACCTGAATCTTCCGTTCCCGGGCCCGGCTCACCTTCCCCTGCCGACCGCGGTGGTTGGCGAGGCCTCGGGGTCGATCCGGTTGGTCAGGGTGCCGATGCCGTCGATCTCCAGTTCGACCGTCTGACCCGGCTGGATCCAGCGATCGAGTTCCAGTCCGCAGCAACCGGGCATGGTGCCGGTGGAGAACACGTCGCCGGGCATCAGACACTCGCCTTCCGAAGCGAAAGCGAGCATCTCGCCGATGCCGTGGGCGGGGCCTTCGCAACTGCCTGAGCACCACTCCTCGCCGTCAACCCGGACCCGACCGGTCGCCCTGGTCCAGTCCGGCAACTCGTCCGGGGTGATCACGTCACAGCCGATCGAGTTGGCGAAAGTCTTCGACTTCACGACCGGCCCGAAAATGTTCCTGCGGGCGTCGTCGGCCTGAACGTCCCGGGCGCTCCAGTCGTTGAGGACGAACCACCCGCCGACGGCCTTTTCGGCTTCTTCCGGAGTGGCGTCGGCCAGCGGGCTCGAGATCACGAAGGCAAGCTCCAGTTCGAAGTCGAGAGCATTGGTGTGGCTCGGCCACCACATCGGATCACCGTCGGCGAGGATCGAAGCGTGATTGGCCACATAGAGCGTTGGCTTCTCGTAGAAGCGGTCGTTCGGCTTCAACTTCGGGAAGGTCTTGCCGGTCACCTTCTCGAAGCCGGCCACTACCTTCGCGGCCGGTGGCGGAAAGAAGCGCTTGACCAGTACGCGGCTGGAGGCAATCACATGGGATTCGAACAGCATGTAGGCCCTCATTGAACGGGGATCAAGCGGCAGGCCGGCCGTGGAGGGATCGGCCGCGACCTGGTCGGGGTCGATTGCCTCAAGCGCGGACTCGACTGCCCTGTGGGTTTTCTCGCCGCCCGACAGGAAGGCGACCATGTCACAGGCTTCGGTCTCGCTCAGATCGATCTCTCCGGTTGCATCGCGGAGAGCCGGGAGTGACACCCATCTGTTCTCCACCGTCTGGATCATCAGCCCGTCGGGGCCCTTGCGGAGTTTCAACTGTGTTGCCTTTCTGGCTGGTCGGTCGGTTGATGATTGATCGGAAACCCGGTCAGAAGAAACTTCGCGGGCGGAGTCGAGCCCCACTGGTTGATGTCCTTCAAGCCACCGGTCCACTTGCGCGGCTTGTAGTCACCGGCAGGTGGCATCTGTTCGAGTTCGGCGCAGCATTCGATCATCGCGCCGTCGGCATCATGGAAGTAGAGGAACAGGTTATTGCCCGGTCCGTGTCGGCTCGGACCCCAGATTGCCCGCTGACCGCGGGTCCGGAGGCGGTCCGCCACCCGGCCCAGGGCGTTGAGGTCCGGCAGGCTCCATGCATAATGGGAAAGCTCCGCACGGGGAGCGATCACCACCGCCATCCCGTGGTGGTCGGGGTCGCAGTGCCACCAACTTGCGGTGCGTCCGAGGCGGTCGGAGAACCTGAAGCCGAGACCCTCGGAGAGGAACTTCTCTTCCCGGCCCATCCGTAGCGCCTTGGTCGAAACATGCTCGAACTGGGAAGGCCGGTCACCGGGCTCCGGATCGGACACCTTGACCATGCCGTGAAAGATCTTGAAGACATGACCGGCCGGCGAACGAACGAAGAAACAGCGATCGATCCCGGTTTCACCTTCCTGAATCGGGGTCAGCACCTTCCCCCCGGCTGCCGCCGTCTGCCGGCTTAGAACCTCGAGGTCTTCCGGGGCCTCCACCTCGAGCGCAATGTGGTCGTAGCCCCACTTGTCCGACTCGATAAGGATCAGTTCGTGATGACGGTCGTTGCAGGTCATGTACGAGACGCGACCAACTCTTTCGGTCTCGACCAACCCCATCACCCCGGACTGGAAGTCAACGGCCCGGTCAAGGTCGGTCACCCTGAGGGCCATGTGTCCGATGTTTGAAACCGAAGTCATGCCATCACCCCTTCCCTGATTGTGACTTCCCTGCCAAGCAGAGATGAAAGCGCCTTTGCCAGAACCCCGACGGGATCTGCGGCGGCTTCCTCCTGGCGCCAGCCTATGAACCGGTCCGGGCGGACCAGAAGGGCACCGCTGGCCTTGATGCCACGGTTTCTCGTCCAGGTGAGTTCCGGATCGAACAGATCGCCATCGATATGGCCGATCTTCACGACGTCAACCGGGATTCTGTTGGTCTCGGCGAGTTCCCTCGCTGCGTCACACCAGGCGTCCCCTTCCTCACCCGCGATCAGCAGAAAGCGGCCGGGACGGACCAGGTCCTTGATCGCGATCCGGCGGCCTTCGAAGTCGTTCAGCCAGGCATGCGGCAAGGGCGATCCCGGCCGGGTTGAAGGAAGGTAGATCCTCACGTCATCCGGATTCTCGACTGGCAGGGTGCCATCCGGAACCACTGCCGAAGAGTCGTAGGTATAGCCGTACTCGACATTGAGCTCATTGAACTCCATCGACTGCGACCGGATCCCGCGCGCAACCCTTTCCCGCAGACCCTGATCGGCCGGGTCGTCGCTCCAGAGTCGATTCAGGACGGCCCGGTTCTCTTCCCGCGAATTGTCCGGGGATACGCCAATCTCGGCCAATATCCCCAGGTGGTTGATCGCGTTCTCGAGTGAACGCTGGGCGTTGCGAGCTACCACCGGACGCCGCTCGGGTTCGTAGGACCCGAGCAGGCTTTCGCCAGCCTCGTGCCTGAGCGCGGCGGCGATCTTCCAGGTCAGGTTGTGGACGTCATGGATTGCGCTGGTCAGACCGAGTCCGCCGGTCGGCGGGTGCTTGTGGGCGGAATCTCCGACCAGAAAAACCCGGCCTTCCCTGAACGAGGAAGCGAGGACGGCGTCAATGGTCCAGCGAGAGATCTTGTGGATCTCCATAGGGAGGTCACCGATCTCCAGGGCGCTGCGGACGTCGGCGATCACCTGCTCATCCGTGACTTCGCGCGGGTCGCCGACCAGGTACTGGAGGTGGATCACCCACTCTTCCGACTGCGGCCCCCAGTTATCCGGGCCCATCGGGACCATTACAACACCGGCTCCACTGACCGGCGAGACCGTCCAGCGGATCAGGACATCGTCGTCAATGGCGAGGTCCGAGAAGTCAGCCGAGACGTGGAGGGTCGCGGTTTCGGAAACTGTCCCGAGGCCTTCGTACTCGACCCCCAGGAGACCGGGGACCGTGCGGCCTCCGTCAGCCGCGATCACATAGTCGGCTGCGACCTCGTACTGCTCTCCGGATTCGTTGTCACGGATAGTGGCGACTGCAAGCTCCCCGTCCTGCTCGAGACCGACCAGTTCGTGGTTGAAGCGGATCTTGCCGGGAGAGAGTTCCTCCGCCCTTTCGAGCAGCAGGGGCTCGAGGCGAATCTGGGGCAGGTTGCGCTGGATCATCGGGCTGGCTGCGCGCCAGTTGGCGTCGGTCCCTCCCGCTCCCCAACTCTGGAGCCTGGCGATGCGACGACCGGCATCCGGCTCCTCGCCGCCGAAGCCGGCGTAGAAGGCAGTCGCAGCCATGGCCTCCGGCGGAGTGCTCTTTTCGCTGATCCGCTCGGCGGCGCCGACGTCTTCGAGGATCTCCATCGCCCGGAGGTTCAGGACATGCGCCTTGGGCAGGTCTGAAGTCCTGGGTCGGGAGTTGATCAGCAGATGATCTGTGTCGAGGTTCGCAAGGAGCATCGAAGCCGTCAATCCGGCCCCGCCGCCTCCCACGACCAGTACGGGTACTCGGTTCATGTCGGCGACCGTAGCACAAAACTGAATAATCATTCAAGATTGACGCTATACTCATGTCAGCGTGACCGTCCATACTCCACCCATCTCCACACCAGAGGACAACAAACCGGCCGGTCGGGTTCAGCGCCGGAAGGAAAGAACCCGCGCCTCCCTGATCGAGGCGGCGAAGAGGCTCTTCGCCTCGAAGAGCATCGAATCGACAAGCGTGGCCGAGATCGCCGAGGAAGCCGACATCGCGGTCGGCTCCTTCTACAACTACTTCCTGACCAAAGACGATCTTCTCGCAGCGCTGCTCGAATCGACTCTGGTCGACCAGCTGCACCGGATCAGGCGAAGGCAGTCGAAGACCGATGATCTGGCGGAAAGAGTGGCGATCGGTCACCGGCACCTGATCGGACTCGCTTCAACGGAGCCCGATCTGGCCTGGCTTGTAGTGAGATTCGAGGTGCCTCAGCGGATCGGCAGTCTGGGGCTGGCCGAAGCCGCAAGGGCCGACCTGAAGGAAGGAATGGCCACGGGGCGATTCGACGTCGCCGAACCGGAGCTATCACTGCGAGCATCGGGCGGCGCCCTCCTCGCCGTGGTTCACGCGATCCTGCTCGGCGAACTTCCAGCTGACAGCGGCAGTGCCCATGCCGCGGGTGTGCTGATGAGCCTTGGCATGAGTCCGGCTGAAGCTAGAGAAATCGCCGGCCGTCCCCTCCCGTCCGAGGAACCCGCCTGATTCCCGCGGATTGCTTTGCCCCGACCGTCCATTTGCTCGCCAGCGAAAGGCGCCGGCTCTTAAAGCGAAACGCCGCCCCCGGTTCACGGAGGCGGCGCTTTGCCCTGTGATGTTTCGGAACCGACCGGTTACTGAACCGGGGTCGCGATGAGGGTGCCGGAGACGTTGGCCGAGGAGTTGCCGGCCTGGCATCCGGCGGTGAACTGGGTCACTTCGCTGTTCGAGGTGACCAGCTGGGACGGAATCGTGACCGTTCCGCCGCCGTCCGGATCAAACCGGGCGGTGTGACTGCCGCCACCGTTGTTGGCGGTGATCGTGCAGGTGACCACGGTGGTCGCGGTCGAGCCGATGTCGAAGGTACCGGTGACCATGTACTTGCCGGCCGGGACCGGAACGGCGCCCAGGCCCATGGCGGTGCTGGCGGGGATGTTCAGACTTCCGAACACTTCCGAGACCGGGCTGACGACGCCGTCCTTGCCCGGTGCGCCCTGGGGACCCTTCTGGCCCTTCAGCGCTTTGACCGTCTTCGGCGCGAGCTTGTTCTTGGTGATCGTCTTGTTCTTCAGCTTCTTGCCGGCGACGGTGTTGTTCTTGATCTTCTTGCCGTTGATCAGTCCGGAAGCGGCGGTGGCCGTTCCACCGATCGCGACGAACAGGGCCAGCATGGCGATGATCGTGGCGGGGCGGAACTTCTTGATGCGGGTGACGATGCGGTTCATGGTTATCTCCTTGGGGGTGGTTTGTGGTGCTTCTATGGAGATAACGAGGGGCCGCGGGGAAACTTACGCGGCCGGGCAAATCTTTTTTCGGTAGGCCGCATGCGGCTCTGCAAAAGGAAACACCGCCCCCGGGCCTGTCCGGCCGGAGGCGGTGTTCCTGGACCCGGCGGGTTGCCGGAGATCTGTCGGCCGACCTAGGAGTCGGTGGGGATCGCGGTCAGGGTCGTGACCAGTGTTGCTCCCGAGTTGCCGGCGTTGCAGTCGACGTTGACCTCGGAGACGCTCCCTTCGGTGGAGTTGACCATCCAGAGGACGCCGCGATTGCTGGCGCCGGGGTTGGACCACTCGGCCTGATCGGTCGGAGTGCCGCCGTTCGCCTCGAGATCGCAGACCACGGTGCTACCGGCGTTCTGCGAGACCACGTTCACCTTGGCCGAGATGATGTATCGCCCGTTGGGCAGATCATCGAGCTTCGCCTGGGTGACCGTGACATTCGCCTGCTGGGCGAGCTTGGTTGCCTTGATCGAGTAGCTCCTCGCTCCCGGGGCGCCCTGGGGGCCCTGGTCACCGGTGGCTCCCTTGTCCCCGCGGGCACCCTTCTCGCCCTTCGGTCCCTGCGCACCGGCCAGAGCGGCCAGGGCGGAGGTCGAGATCTTGGCCTTGGTGATGCCCTGGCTCTTGAATGACTTTCCGGCGACCGTCCCCGGCTTGATCTTGCTGCCGTTGATCAGTCCCGAAGCCGCGGTCGCGGTGCCACCGATGGCGATGAACAGCGCCAGGATGGCCATGATTGTTGCGGGTCGGTTCTTCATGATTCTCGTCTCCTCGTTCCCTCGGCCGCTCAGGAGACCGGAATCACGATCGCGTTGGCGTTGAAGGCGCTGAGTGCGGCGCCACCATTGCAGTCAACCGTGATGTAGGTGACCTTTGCGGTCGTGGACAGAAGCAGCGGAACCGTGGTGCGGTGCGAGTTGCCGGTCGAGGTCCACCGGGCCTCGTCACCACCGCCGTTGTTGTTCGTTTCCAGGATGCAGCGGACATCGTTGCCGGCAGTCTGGGAGAACATGACGACCTTGGCCATGATCAGGTACTTGCTCGAAGGCATGTTCGAGAACTCCAGGATGTTCCTGTCGGTATTGGCCGGAACGTTGTTCTCGAACTGGTCTTCCTGGTAGGTAATCAGGTCGCTGGTGCCGGGAATGCCGGGGGCGCCGGTGTTGCCCTTCTCGCCCTTTTCACCCTTCTCGCCCTTCGGACCCTGTGCGCCACGGAGCGCGGCGACAGTGGACGGCGCGAGCTTGCCCTGGGTGATCGTCTTGTTCTTGATCTGCTTGGCGGTGATCGTGCCGGCCTTGATCTTCTTGCCGTTGATCAGTCCGGAAGCGGCGGTGGCGGTGCCACCGACCACGATGAAAAGTGCGATCGCAGCCAGGATGGTCGCGAGCTTCGGTCGTTTCGTGTTGCGAATGGTGTTCATTGAAGTTATCTCCTCGATTTCTCGGTTTAGTGCCCTGTCTGCGTGGCCTGGGGACAGATTGCCCCCGTTCGCCACCTTTCTCATGGGAGTCGACCCCCCTGACTTCCCCCTTGGGGGGTCATCGAGATGACTTATCGGGCGTTTCTATGGAGATAACTGCGGGTCCGGCAGGAACTTACGCGGCCGCGAAAAAAATTCGCGTTGGTGAACGGGATTCGCTCAGCGCCCGGGTTTGTGCCTCGCGCTCAAGTTGAGCGAGACGGTGCGAGAGTTGGCTCTGGTAGCGCCCTGGAAGCTCACGGTTGCGGGAACCCTGGTCAGGCGCCGCGGCTTGCTTCTGCGAACGAATCCCCTCTTTAGCGCTACTTTCACCCGGTAGCTTCCGGATCCGGGGAGCTTTCTCGAGCTGCGAACCAGACGGCGGCCCGAGACGGTGATCCGTCCGGCCTCGTAAACCCTGACTTTCACGATCGCAGCCCTGCGCCCCCGCAGGTAGCTGATCCCTTCGATTCGCATCTGCCTGGCCTGCGGCCGGGGGCAGACCGGCTCTGTCGGCTGCGACGAAGCGCCCGACTTGTCGAACTTCTCGATTCCCTTGCCGACGTCGATGAACACCGACCCGTCGGGTCCCACGTCGAGAAAGCCCTTGACCGGAGACTCCCGGTCGCTGGACTCGACCGGCTCCTCCCAGAGCAGTTTGAGTGCCGGATCGAAGCCGAGCACGTAGTAGAGCTTGTCGCGCAGCACGAGCGCGAAGGCGTTTCCCGCGGCATCGATGGCGATGTCGTCGATCCGGTAGCCGCGGCAGCGATATTCCGGGGCATTCCAGACAGCGGTCCGCTGACCTGATCGCGAATACTTCTCGACCGCAGCCGAACCCCCGAAGAGAATCGCGCCGCCCGGGTAGGCGTCAATCCGCGAGCCCGAGAAGTTGCCGATGTCCAGCGTTCCGCTGGTCGGGAAGCCTGCGGTCACTGCGCCGCCTTCGTCGAGCAGACTGATCTGGCCCGATCCCGCGCCCTGGCCGGTCAGGGCGATGAATCCGCCTTCCGGGTCCCGGGTGATGTCCTGCATGAAGCCGGGCAGATCCAGGTTCAGTTGCGGACCGGGGCTGCCGTCGCCGCCGTAGCGGTAGATCTTCTGCGCGGGCTTGTCGAGCAGGTCGATGCCTCCCCCGTCCTGCAGCACCATTGCCACACCGTGGAACCAGTCCTCCAAAAATGGAAAATCCGGGCCCTCGAGATTCTTCAGAAATCCGCCGCCCGAATCGAAGAGTTGAACCCTGGTGTAGCCGGGGTCGTATCCGCCGACCGCACCATCGGACCTGACCGCGAGGTCATCGGCCCGGCGGAACCTGCCCTCAAGCTCGTCACCGGTCGCGTACTTCGGGAAATCCTCGGTGGTCCACTCCCGCGTGGTTTCGTTCGAGGAATCGAGTTCACGGATCGTTGCGGTTGCCTCACCGGTGTATCCGAACCATGAGTAGAGGAGCGTGTCACCCGGGCCGGTGGCGAGGTCGTACGGCACGATCCCGTTCCCCTGTTCGCCGATCTTCGCGCCGACCTGGCCCGACGGGCCGTACCTGGTGATGAAGTTGCTGTCGGTCAGGGTCCAGACGGTGCCGTCGCTGAGCGGGGCGATCGACTCGTAGCCCTCGATGTCGTAGATCTCTTCGACGTCGTAATCCCCCTGCTGCACCCATTCCGTGTCGACCCGGGCCGGAGTCGACCACTTCTCGATCAGGTCTCCGTCCGGTTCGAACCGGTAGATCGACTTGATCGCGGTCTTGTTCTGGGGGCCGAAAACGCTGCCGGTAACCAGCAAGTTCCCGTTGCCGTCACCGCGGATCAGCGGCGCCACGTACCACTCGACGGTGTCGAATCCGCTCCACCAGTCGACCAGATCACCATCGGGCGTGAATCTCCTGACCAGGTCGTCCGAGATCACGAAAACCGATCCTGCCTCGGCGGCGATTCCGTGGAGGGCGTCGTCCCAGCCCGGAGCTATGAACCAGCTGCCGAGAGGCGCTCCGTCAGCGTCGTGCTTTCGGACCGTCCAGGCCTTCTGGTCGAGCACATAGACGTTGTTGGCGTCGTCGATCGCGATGTCGGCCGGATTTGGCAGTTTCCAGTCGCCGGTGGGCTGACCGGCCTGCCAGCTGTGGTCGATCGAGCCGTCGGTCTCGATTCTCACCACCCGGCCGCTGCCGGCATCCGCCACGTAGGCCCGGCCGAGGCCGTCATAGGCGAGCGACCTGGGACTGTGGTTCAGCCGTTCGAGATCCCCGCCCCAGGAAGCTGTCTTGACCAAAGCTCCGGAAGCATGCTGTGGAGCCGGTGCGAAGGTGAAACCGAAGACCAGGAGCGCAGCAAGCAGAGCCAGCGCAAGATCTGCGCCTGTGAGTGAACGATCTCCCGAATGACTGGTCTTCAAGGTTCCTACCTCCGTGCTGAAACTCAACTGTGCTGCCATAAACCCAGGACTTGCGGGTAGTTGCGCTCTTTCTGGCCGCAGACCATGCTCCTGACGAATTGTTGACCTAGGATGGGTCTATGCCCACCAGTGACGAAAATGACCAGGCTCGCACCCGTCTCGCCGGAGAACGAACCCAGCTCTCCTGGGTGCGTACCGGACTGACCGCGATCGCCGTGGGAGTCGGCCTGGCCCGGGTGGTTCCCCTGCTCGACAGTGGAGCAGTCGCCTGGCCCTACGAAGGGCTGGGTGTGGCTTACTGCGCCTTCGGGGTCGGTCTCATCTACTTCGGCGTCCAGCGCGGCCGGCTCTCGGCCGACCCGGATCCGGACAAAGCGGTGGTCCCGGCGAGTGGCGTATTCCTCGCGGCCGGAGGCATCCTGCTGGGCCTGGCGACGATTGGCGTGGTCGCCTTCGCCCGCTGATCTGCGTTCAGCTACGACTCCCCAGCCCGAAATCCCCGAAGGGTTCGTCGCGTTCCCGGACCGCCTGCTTGAAGCCTGCCTCGGCGGCCCGCTGCTGAAAGGCGTAGCCCTCGGGCGTGTGTCGGGTGATCCCGTCGAAGACGGTGCCGATCAGCTGGGTCTGGTGAAGACCCTGGGCGTAGAGCGACTGGTTGACCAGCAGCTTCATCATCTGCAGCTGGTTGAGCGGAACCATCGCGATGCGGGCGGCGAGAGCATCGACCGCGTCGTCGAGCTCTCCGGCCGGATGGCACTCGATCGCGAGCCCGGTCGCAACGGCCTCCTCGCCGCTCAGACTGTCCCCGGTGAAGAGCAGCCGTTTCGCCTGCTGAGCCCCGAGCCGGTAAGCCCAGAGTGAAGTCGTCGGTGAGCCCCAGACCCTGGCCGGCGGGTATCCGATCTTCGCGTCCTCGGCAATCACCAGCAGGTCGCTGCAGAGCGCCAGGTCGGTTCCACCGGCGACGCAGAAACCGTGGACCTTGCAGATCACCGGCTTGGTGCAGTGAAAAAGGGACATGAAAGCCCTTACGTTCCTGCTCATGCCTGCGTAATCGACCATCGGGTCCCAGGTCTTCGAGGGGTCGTGGTTCGCCGCCTGGACATCGGGGTCGAGGGGCGATCCCTTCGGGGCGTCTTCGGAACCGAACTCGCCTTCCAGCATCTTCTCGGCGCTGGCAACGAGGTCGTAGCCACCACAGAAACCGGTGCCATTGCCCGCCAGCACGATGACCCGGACCGCCGGGTCGAGGTCGAGCATTTCGACCGAATCCGAAAGTTCACGGATCAGTTCCGGGGTAAGTCCGTTCCCGCGCTCGGGCCGGTTCAGGGTTATCCGCCCGACCCCCTCCCCCGCTTCCACCACCATCGTCTCCAGATCCATGGCCTGATGCTATCTGCGGCGACTGAAGGTTCCGTTTACCGGCCTGAATAGTCTGGGCGACCGTGGAACTCTCGGTAATCGCAGTCGGAGGCGTGATCAGCGTGGTCCTGGTGGCCTTGTTCTCGCGCCGGCTCGGAGTCGCGGCTCCACTGCTGCTGGTGCTTGCCGGCGCCGCGATCGGCGCCCTCCCGAAGGTGTCGGCCACGACGATCGAACCGGAGTGGATTCTCGGCGGCATTCTGCCTCCGCTCCTCTACTCGGCAGCGATCAACATGCCGACCACGGACTTCCGCCGGAACCTGAAGCCGATCACCGGGCTGGCGGTACTGCTCGTGGTGGTCTCGACCGGGATCGCCGGATTGCTGTTCCACACGCTGATGCCGGAGATCGGCTGGCCTGCCGCTTTCGCTCTGGCCGCTGTCCTCAGCCCGACCGATGCGGTTGCCGCTACCGCGGTCGGCCGGAGGCTGGGGCTGCCCTCCCGGCTGCTGGCGATCCTCGAGGGGGAAGGACTGGTCAACGATGCGACGGCGCTGGTTCTGCTGCGATCCGCCGTGGCGGCGATGGGAGCCGGAATCACCGCCGGAGGCGTGATCGGTGACTTTGCCCTGGCTGTGGTGGGAGCGGTGGTCATCGGTGTCCTGGTCGGTCTGATCAACGTCCGGGTCCGGCAGCGGGTCGCCGACCCCGTTCTGAACACGGCGATCTCCTTCGTGATTCCGTTTCTGGCCTACATACCGGCCGAGGACCTCGGCTTCTCGGGAATCCTCGCGGTGGTGGTCACCGGCCTCGTCACCAGTGACCTCGCAGCGCGTTACCTGAGGGCCGAGGATCGAATCACCGAAGAGACCAACTGGCGCACTTTCGCCTTCCTCATGGAAGGTTTCATCTTCCTGCTAATGGGGATCAGCCTCGAGGACGTGCTTTTCGAGGCGGGCAATCAGGGCTTCGACATCGAGCAGGCAATTCTGTACGGCAGCATCGCGGCTGTTCTGCTGATCCTCGTTCGGGTCATGTTCGTCGTTCCCCTGGTGGCGATGATCAAACGGGACGACCGGCGCGCCGCCGATTCCAAACCGCGGGTCGAGGGCTGGAAGAACCGGCTCGAGAGCGACGATCTGCCCGAGGACCTGCCCCGTCATCACGCCGAGCGACTCGAGGCACGGATTGCCAAGGTGAGCGCCGACATCGACTTCCGGATGCGCGAGTCCCTTGGCTGGCGGTCGGGTGCGGTACTCGCCTGGTCCGGCATGCGGGGCGCCGTGACTGTAGCCGCGGCCCAGACCCTTCCGCTCGATACGCCGTACCGGGCCGAGCTGGTGCTAATCGCCTATGTCGGCGCCGCCGTCATGCTCCTGCTTCAGGGGTCCACCCTGCCCTGGGTCATCCGCAAGCTGAATGTCGAGGGTGATTCGACCGAGGAGCTGATGCGGCAAAGGCTTGTCTTCGTCGGTGAACTCGCGGAGGCGGCCGAAAATGAACTTTCACGGCTTGCGGCCACCGGCGAGTACGACCCCGCGATCATCGAACGGGCCCGGCACGACAGCCTGGCCGGCCGTCAGGAGCCACTCGATCCGGAGCTGGATCCGGACGAGGCCCGGGAGGAGTACATCCGGCTTCGCCTTGCCGCTCTGGAGGCCGAAAGGGAGCAGATGCTGCACCACCGGCGGGTCGGCACCTACAGCGCGGAAGTGATTGATCACACCCAGCGGATCCTCGACCTCGAAGAGGCACGGCTTCAGCAGATCTCCGATCAGGACGACCGGTGACGACGGTCCGGGGCTGAATCAGGCGGTCGCTCTGGCGGCGGCCAGCAACAGTTCAAGCTCGGACTTCATGCCGTCGACCAGGTTCTGGACCTCCGGGGTCTGTTCGCGGTCGGCGGTGATGCCGATGTCGATCGAGTCCCGGTAGCTCATGATCGTCACGTTGAGGCCGATCCCGTCGGAAATGATCGAAAGCGGGTACATCGCCTCCAGCTTCGCCCCGGCGAAGTAGAGGTCGATCGGAGGCCCGGGCACATTGGAGATGATCACGTTCCAGGGTGGTCGGGTGAACCTTCCGGCGACCGTGGTCACCACCCTTGCCGCACGGGCGTGAAGGGCCGGTGGCACGAAGTCGGTGAGGTCTCTCAGGGTTTCTGCCGGGAGCGCGTCGTGGCTGTCCTTGGCCACCTTCATGACGGAATGGATGAACTCGAGCCGCTCGGCCGGATCCTCGATGTGAGTCGGCAGCGGCACGATCATCGCCGAGACCTTGTTGCCGAAGGTTCCGCGCTCCTCCTCGGTGCGGACCGAGACCGGAATCATCGCCAGCAAGGGCTCTTCCGGGAGTTCCTTGTTGTGAGTCAGATGTTCCCGAACGGCGCCCGCGACCAGGCAGATCACGACATCGTTGACCTTCACGCCGAAAGCGTTCTTCACCGTCTTCACGTCATCGAGGGAAACCGAGCCGAGCCCGAAAACCCGATGCGGCGAAAGCGGGGCCCCGTAGGGACCCTTGGGGGCCTTGACCGGGGGCCGCTCGATCACATGCTCCTCCTCGGCCCCGAAACGGATCCGGACCCGGGACATCACCCGGCTGATCCGACGGCTGCCTGGCACGCCGAAAGCGGCAACCGCCATGTCAACATGCGGCACCACGGTGGTCAACCGGTCAAGCATGTTGAGCGGTGATCGGGGGATCCCCTTGACCCACATCATCAGCAGATCCCTCCCGTCGGGAGGCGACCTGTCCGGCTCGCTTTCCGGCGGGTCGACCTTCCTTGGCTCGGGACCGAGGTCATAGAGCGCCGAGAGAATTTCGGCTCCCGACATGCCGTCGATCGCGGCATGGTGGGTCTTCGAGAGGAGCGCCACCTTGCCGCCTTCGAGCCCGTGGATCAGATAGATCTCCCAAAGCGGTCGGGAGCGGTCGAGCCGGCGTGAATAGATTCGGCCGACCTGTTCTAGCAATTGCTCCTGGCTGCCGGGTTCGGGCAGGGCGATGTCGCGACAGTGGTAGCCGATGTCGAAATGCTCGTCCTGGGTCCAGTAAGGCCAGTCGATGCTCAGCGGAACATCGACCAGACGCTGGGTGAATGGCGCGATCAGGTGAAGACGCTCGAGGATCAGGTTCCTCAGGTCGTCGATCGTCAGCTTGCCGCCCGGGGCGGTCGAGGGGTCGAGAATCGCTAGGCCACCGACATGCCCGTAGTTGCGATCGGTCTCAATCGCCAGGAACTGGGCGTCCAGCGAGGTGAGCTGCCTGAGCTCCGCCATTTCAGGCGCCGAGTTCTTCGCTCATCCGGACCCAGACATGGGAATCAAGGCCCATCCCGAGGTGACTGCTTTCGATTTCGATCTGTTCGGCGGCGTTGTGCAGGCAAGCCTGGTAGCGAACGATCGTGTCGCCGCGGGAGTAAAACGAGATGAACCGGACTTCCCGGGGAAAAGGCCGGCCGTATGCGATCCGGGTGTCCTTGCAGCAGTCTCCGGTCGCACAGTCGCGGCTGAGGAACCCCGGGAGGCCGAGCTCGCCCAGACTGCCGACGATTCCGATCCCGAACCAGGTTCGCGGGTGGATGTCAAAGTGATCGTTCAGGGGCGAGCCCAGGGTAACCAGGGTGTCGACCAGGTCCGGGTTCCGGACCGCGATCACCTTGCCCATCGCTCCGCCCCTGCTCTGGCCCACGATCAGGGCCTTTTGACCGGTTTCCTCGACCACCGAACGAAGCCGCTGTTCAACTCCTTCGATGGTCGTCTGGGTGCAGTTCACGTTCCAGTTGATGCCGCTCCTGGTCATCTTCCAGTCACCCTGCTTCAGCCACCTTGCCATGGTGGAGAGGCTCGGGTCGCCGGCCAGGAAGCCGGGGATCAGCATCGCCGGGCGCCCCTCGCCCCGAGGTGGCTCCGGCCACTTCGAAGAGTCGAGCGTCGAAGCCCACTCGTCGAACAACCGGTTGTGCGGCAATCCGAACCGGTCAGCGACGGCGGTCGCCCTGTGGGCCAGCCAGTTTGCCCCTTCGTTTACAGAAGGCAGCGACGGACCCTTTCCAATTGATGGAAACCCTCCCAGCGGCAATTCCATGTGATGAATGTTACTCCCCGGCGCAGCGGACCGGAAATGTGTTGCGCGGCGGGGCTCCGGTTGCAGTCTGGCTCACTCGATCGGACGCCAGCCACCCAGGCTGTCTTCAAGCTGTTTCGCCGCCGCGAGGGCAAGTTCGTCCCGCCCGGGACCGGCCACCACCTGCACCGAAAGCGGCAGCCCGTTCGCAGTCCAGCAGACCGGGACCATCGCCACCGGGAGACCGGTCATGTTGAAGGGCACCGCCATCGGGATCTGGGTCAGCGGCATCCAGGTCGAACCATGCCGGGGCGGCCTGGTCAAGAGCAGCGGGCAGACCATCACGCCGTCACCGACCGCCTCGACCACTTTCTGTTCCAGCTTCCCTGCCATGGCAAGGCTGTCACCGGGGCCGGGCTTGAGCAATCCCCCGTAGGCGATGTACCCGTAAACGCTGAGTGCCTCGCGGGAAATCCTCGCCTCGCCAAGGATGGCCCTTCCCAACTCGCGGGGCCAGCTGAACTTGCTGCCGCCGCCGAGTTGCCGGTTGATCTCCGGCAGGGCGTACTCCCGCAGGATGTGCGAGTAGAGCACTCCGAGTCGCTGGATCGGCAGGGCCGGACTTTGCTCAACCTTCATTCCGGCTGATCCGAGTGCCGCGGCGGCACGCCGTACCGCTGCCTTGACCTCGGAGCTGACGAACATCGAGCGGTTCCCGGTGAAGACCCGGCACCGAATTCCCTCGATTCCCGGCAATGTGACTTTGCCCGAGCCATCGAGGACCCCGAGCGCCAGGCTGAGGTCATCGACTCTGCGGGCCAGCGGACCGGCGTGGTTCCAGGGCCTGACCTGTTCCGGAACCTCGGGCACATGACCTTCGGCGGGGACTCTTCCCGTGGTCGGCTTCAGCGAGACGCAACCGTTGTGGGCGGCCGGATTGCGAAGGCTGCCCCCGATGTCGCTGCCGAGCCCGAGCGCCGAACCGCCGGCGGCGATGATCGACGCTTCGCCCCCGCTGCTGCCACCGGCCGAGAATCCCTGTCGCCGGGCGCTCTCGGTCCTCCCGAAAACCGGGTTGACCGACTCGAACCCCCAGCACATGTCCGGGATGTTGGTCTTGCCGAGGACGATCGCCCCGGCTTCCCTGAGCCGGGCTACCGGGAGCGCGTCGGACCCGGCGATGTCATCGCGGTGAAACCAGGATCCGGCCGTGAAGCGCACTCCGGCGACCGGGTAACAGTCCTTGATCGTCACCGGAACGCCGAAAAGGGGCGGCAGCCCTTCGAGTCCCTCCTCGGCGATGCGGCGATCCGCCGCGGCGGCCTCCCGGCGGGCCTGTTCGAAGGTCGGGGTGACGACCGCGTTGAGTCGCGGGTTCACTTCCTCGATTCTGGCGATGCTCGCTTCAACCGCCCGGGAAGGAAGCAGTTCGCCTGCGCGGATCTCCCGCGCGATATCGGCGGCGCCTAGAACCAGGAATCCTCCATCTCGAGGGTGGTCCGGTCAAGGCTGGCCAGCAGGTCGAACTGGGGGCCGGTCTTCGGAAGCTCGAAGCGGAAGAAATACCGGGTCGCCTGGCGCTTGCCTTCGTAGAACTCGCCTTTCTTGCCGGCCGCGGCGAGGTACTGCTGAAGCCAGATCCAGGCGATCACGATGTGGCCGGCCGCCTCGAGGTAGAGAGTGGCATTGGCCAAGGCCAGTTCCGGGTCGCGGTCGGCCCAGAGCTTGCCGGTGGTTTCGGCCAGCCGGCCGAGCGCGGCGGCGAGCTGATCGCCCAGTTCGGTGGCCTCGCCCCCGGCTCCCCTGGCCTCCTCGACGGTCGCGGTGATCGTTTCGAACAGCGCCCCGAAGGCGGCACCGCCCTGCATGGTCACTTTGCGGCCGAGCAGGTCCAGGGCCTGGATGCCGTGGGTTCCCTCGTGAATCGGGTTCAG
>JAGQUQ010000040.1 GCA_020438425.1 Solirubrobacterales bacterium | reverse complement strand
CCCACTCGGCGGCGGCTTCACGGCCTGCTGCCGTCTCGCGCTTGAGCCGGGCTTCGGCCTGGGTCGCCTTGTCATTGGCGGCGGCAATCGCGGCTGCGGCCTTCTGGAGGGCTTCGTCGAGGGCGCTGCGGCCGGTCTCGACCTCGCGGGTGATCGCGGTGACCTCGGTCTTCGCGTCGGCGTTGGTCGATGCTTTCGCGGCTTCGATTGCCGTCCTGGCCTTGGCCTCGCTGTCGGTGATCTGCTTCTCGAGGATGTCGAGCGGATCGGTGGGCTCGGGTTCCGGAGGTGCCGGGGGAGGCGGAACTTCGATCGCCTTCTTTCCGGCGGGGGGAGCGGCCGGGGCGCTGCCTTCGGCCGGGGTGACCGGTGCGGTCGCCGAAGGAGTGGGGGCCGGGGCGGCCGGAGCCGGTGTCGCGGACGATGGCGTCGGTGCTGTCGCCGAAGGGGTCGCCGCCGTTGCCGAAGGAGTCGGAGCTGTTGCCGAAGGTGTCGGAGCTGCCGGGGCCGGAGTGGGCGCGGGTGCCTCCGGCCTGGCTTCAGGTTCCTGCTTCGAAGCTGGTTCCGGCTTTGCCTGGGCCGCTTCGGTCGGGGTCTCCGCGAGCGGGGCTTCGGCGGTCCGGGCCTCTTCCCTTTCCTGCCGGCGCCGTTCCTTCTCGGCCTTTCGGGCCGCCTTCTTCTCGGCCCGGCTCAGCTTCGGTTCGCTGTCGGCGGCCGGGGGGACAGGATGCTCGGCCGTGAACTCGGCCGACTCCGGCAGCGAGTGTTCGGCCGTGTACTCGCCGGTGGCGGGGTAGTCCTGCTCGGCCGACTCGGGGATCGAGTGTTCCGCGGTGTACTCGCCGGTCTCGGGCACCGAATGCTCGGCCGTGTACTCGCCGGTCGGCGGGTAGTTGTGCTCCCCGGTCGGAAGGCGGTGCTCCCCGGTGATCGGAAAGTCCTTCTCGGTGGCCGAGGGTCCTTCCGGCTCGTTGCCGGCGATCAGTTCCTTCAGCTCGTTCTCGACTTCGGCGACTTCGGCGGAGCCTCGGGCCAGCAGATCGTCGTCCCAGCTGTTCTGGACGTACATCCCGAGAACCAGTTCCCCGAGCGCCTCGCGACGGTCGAGATGAAGCTCCTCGAGCTGCCTCTGCTTCTTCTTGAGGGCACCCTTCCTCATCAGTTCTCCCCATCATTACCTAAGTCGCCGCCGGAAACGCGTCCGCCTCCACAATTTGCCGAGTTTGACAATGTGGCCTCGGGTCCTTCGGCGAGCAAATCCTCGTAGGCGAGGGCCACGCGATCGGCCATGCGGCGGGCAGAAAGGGCCTCGGCCCGGCCCCGCCCGTCGCTGCGGGGATCCGCTTCGATCAGCAGCGCCGAAGCGAAGTCAGACCAGACTTCCGGATCGAATTCGAAGCAGAGGCTGCGGTTCAAACCCCTCAGCGCGTGGGGCGCGATGCCGACCGGGGTCGAGATGACCGGCACGTCGCAGGCCAGGGCCTCGAGGCAGGCAAGGCCGAAACCTTCGTACTCGGAAGTGACCAGGACGGCGTTGGCCGCATTCATCCAGAACGGCATCTCTTCCGGTTCGATCCCGCCACCGGTCAGCAGCTCGGCCCCGGCTCTGCTGGCCACTTCACGGGCCCGATCGGCACGCTTTTCCGGGCGATCCGGATCGGCCGGAAAGAAGAGGAAGGAGGCACCCGGGTCGAGGCCGAGGTGGCGGCGGGCATCCTTGCGATCGATCCGTTCGAAGCGCGAGAGGTCGGCACCGCAGGGGAGCACGGCGCTGCGGCCTTCGGGTGCCGGCAGACCGGGACGGCCGGCTTCTTCTTCGAAGAGGGCTTTCGAGGCACCCGCGACGAGCCGGATCCGGTGGCTCAGGGCACGCGACATGCGACCGACGATCCGGTGTCGCACATCGGTCCCGTGAAAGGTCACGACCAGGGGGTCGGCCCCGGCCAGTTGCGCGCACCACCCGGCCAGTCCGTAATGGGCATGGACGAGGTCGTACCGGGATTCCCTGAGGATCTTCCGGATCCGGCGCGTGGCGCGCAGGTACTGGTCCTTGCCGGGCCGGAAGCTGAACAGGTCGACATCGAGACCGGCTTCGCGCAACGCCTCGACCTGGTCAATCACCCAGCGGCCCCGCTGGGGAGTGGCCGGATCGGCACCGAAGTTCATGACCACGAGGACCCGCATCCGAGCAGGTTATCCCGCGAGCCCGCGGCTGACCCGGAGATCACTCCGCCGGGACTTCGGGCCGTGCGGTTCTGTGACGATTCCTTGTCCCAATTGTCTCCTCCCGGTCTTGTTCCGTGACACCTGTTTCCGCAGGATTGAGGTCGAAGTCGTCAATTCGAAGGAGGAGGAACAAATGCTCTATCGAGCGATGGGAAACGCACACGCACTGGCAGTCTCGAAGGGTGATCTCGTTCGTCGTGCCGCGACGGAGAAGTCGGGGCAGGGCACGGTCGAGTACGTCGGTCTGATCCTGCTGGTCTCGCTGCTGATGCTCGGCATGGTTGCCGCCATGAAGGGATTCAGCGGAAGGCAGGGCACGGAACTGGCCGAGCTGATCGTCGACAAGATCCAGTCGGCCGTGGACAAGATCGCCTTCCGCTAGACGCGGACAGGCTGCTTGCAGCGAGAAGGCGAAATGGAGCGCTATGTGTCCACTTTTGCCTTCTCGTTTCCCGGCTTCCCGTGTTGATCAGGGGTTCTTGCCCGGGAACGGGGTCCAGCGGTCGGATTCGAAGGGGATCGAGTTCGACCGCATGATCCCGGTCACCGTCGCGCCGGTTTCGTTCGGGTTCTCGAAGGCGCGTCGGACCAGGTCCTCGGCCGATACGGCCGGCCCGAAGCTCAGCTCCGCGGCCAGCTCGAGCAGCTCGACCTGGGTCAGGGCAGGGACGGTCCGCCCCTCGGCGGGGACGGCGGCCAGTGCAAGCTCGTGCCCGTCGGGAGCGAAGGCGCCGAAACGGTTGACGAAGACCAGCGCCCGGTCCAGGCCGGTGGCTCCCAGCCCGGCGATCGCCGGCTCGTAGTCCAGCCTGGCGTCGAGCCGGCCGATCCAGTACGGGACCTCGGCCCAGGCCAGTTGGGTGAGTTGGGTGTCGGTCAGCCAGACGGCAGTTGCGTTGACCGCGGTGCCCGGGCTGGGGAAGATGGTCGCGGGCATCGAGCCGTAGAGAGCCAGCTCGGCCGAAGCTCCGACGTCGAACTCGTTGAGCCGACCGGCGACGGCGAGCAGGGTGCGGTCGTCCGGGTCCGGGAAGTGGGCGAACTTCCGCCAGAGGCCCTCCGGGGACGCGTTCGATCCGATCGCCAGCATCGGAGTGCGGCCGGATCCGGGGCCGGTGAAGCGCTCGAGCAGTCCGGCCCGCCGGTCGGGGTCGAGGTCATCCAGCAGCTGGCCTTCTCCCTCGCTGAGCACGAAGGAACCATCCGGACGTGGCCAGGGGTAGTCGGTCGCCAGGTCGAATGCCTCCTCGCTGAACTCGCGGGCCGGCATCTGCCCGGCCATCTCCACCCAGAGATCGACCATCGCATCCGGGTCCAGCATCAGGCGCTCGACCAGTTCCGGCTCTCCGAAGTCCGGCCAGTCCCACTGGTCGGCTGAATCCATCATCGGCCGGATTATCCAACGCCACCGTCTGGGCCGGTCTGGAAGACTCAGACGAATGACCGATTCAGATTCCCGCAGTGGTGGCCGTTCGGCCGCCGATCTCCGCCCCGTCACGATTGAACCCGGATTCGTCGGCAGTGCCGACGGGTCGGCCTTGATCTCCTGCGGCGGTACCCGCGTCATCTGCACGGCCTCGGTTCAGGACCGGGTGCCGAAATGGATGGAGGGCCGCGGGCGCGGCTGGGTCACCTCCGAGTACGCGATGCTGCCGGCCTCAACCGGGGACCGCAAGCAGCGGGACATCAGCAAGGGCAAGCAGGACGGGCGCGGGGTCGAGATCCAGCGTCTGATCGGCCGCTCGCTCCGGGTCGGAATCGACTTCGAAGCACTCGGTGAGCGCAGCATCTACGTCGACTGCGACGTGCTCGAAGCTGACGGAGGCACCCGCTGCGCCTCGATCACCGGCGGGTGGGTCGCACTTCAACTGGCGCTCGGCAGCTTGCTGGAAAGCGGTGAAATCGAACGCAATCCGCTGACTACTTCGGTAGCCGCGGTCAGCGTCGGCATGGTCGACGGCCAGCCGCTCTGCGATCTCGACTATCCGGAGGATTCCCGGGCCGAGGTCGATGCCAACGTGGTGATGACCGGCGACGGCGGCCTGGTCGAAGTACAGGCGACTGCCGAGCGGACCCCGCTCTCACGGGCATCACTGGACGAGATGCTGGCCCTCGCCGAGGCCGGGATCGGCCAGCTGCGCGAATTTCAGATGACCGCGGTCGGCGGTTGAGACTCCGAACCCGATCGGTTCGCCGTCCTTGATTCTCTCCACCCGCAACGAACACAAGGTTCGCGAACTCGGCGAGATCCTCCCCGGCTCGGATCTCAGGGCCCTGCCCGAAGAGGTCGAGCTTCCGCCCGAGACCGGCTCGACCTTCGAGCAGAACGCGCTGATCAAGGCGCGGGCGGCGAGGGCGGCCACTGGTGAAGTCGTGATCGCCGACGACTCCGGCCTCGAGGTCGACGATCTCGACGGTCGCCCCGGGGTCTACTCGGCCCGCTACGCCGGCGAGGGCGCCACCGACGGCGAAAACCTCGAGAAGGTGCTTGCCGATCTCCGGGAGACAAGCGGTGCTGCGGACGGTTCCGGGACCGCGCGGTACGTCTGCTCGATCGCCTTGATCGACGATTCCGGCGAGCATCTCTTTCGCGGAACCTGTGAAGGCAGACTGATTCAGGAACCTCGTGGTGATGGCGGTTTCGGCTACGACCCGGCCTTCCTTCCCGACGCCACCGGTCCGGACGACGGCCGGACCATGGCCGAACTGTCACCGGAAGAGAAGAACTCGATCAGTCACCGCGGCGCCGCTGCCAGCCTGCTGGCCCGGCACCTCGCGAACTAGCCCTGGCCGGTGTGGCGTGGCAGCAGGTTGACCGAAGCGGCGACCCCGACCGCGGCGATGGTCGCGGCGTAACCGGCGTATCCCGCGATCGCGGTAACCACCGTGGCGATGGCGCAGATCACGACCACGATGATCCAGGAGATCTGGGCAAGTGACATGGCCGGTATGTTGCTACACCGTGGCGGATGAGAACGGCAAGACCGGAGACGGGGGCGAAATGTCCCCTGCAGACCAGACGGCGCTGGCCGACGCAGCCAGCCGGGTTCTGGACAATCTCGGTGAACTCGAACCGCAACTGGTCAACGCCGGAATATTCGATGAAGCCCGGAATCCGGTCGCCTTGACCGATGATTCAGGCGGCTGGTCGAGCCAGGCGGTCGAGCTTCTGGAGGCCCTGAAGGCGGGCTCCGGGGACGAGGTTCTCGACTCCGCCCACGTTGCGTCGGAGGAGGGTGAAGTATTCGTGGTTGAAGAGTCCGGCCTTTCCCTGGTAGCAGTGACCGGTCGCTTCGTGCTGGCCTCTCTCACCTCGTACGACATGCGCATGGCACTGCGTGATGTCGCTCGCTCGGGAGTCAGGAATACCACTGGTGGAGCCGAAAACGAGGGGTCCGGCGATGCTTAAGCCCCACCGGGTCGTGCTCGACAAGATGAGTTCCTACACCGACGAGGCTGCCGCCTTCATGCGCCGCCGCCGGCACCACCGGCGGGAATTCGTGCGAATCCGCTTCCAGAGCGGAGCCGAGTCGGATCTGCCCTCAGGCACCCCCGAGTCGGACCGGATTGCCGAAGCGGCCCGGCGCCTTATCGAATTCGGCTGAGGTTTGCTCTGCGGTATCGCCGCCGAAGGCGGCAGAAATGGCATCCGAATGCGGTGTTACGGTTTTCCCATTCCCTAAACCGAGGAGGATTACTGACGTGACCAAAGCAGAGTTTCTTGAGAAGGTTGCCGGTGACGAGCGCATCGGAAGCAAGAAGGCCGCGGCCGACGCCGTCGACGCCGTTCTGGACGCGATCACCGACACCCTGACCGGGGGTGGCGAGGTCAACTTCACTGGCTTCGGCAAGTTCCATGTCGCCGAGCGCAGCGCCCGTCAGGGCGTCAACCCCCGCACCGGTGAGCGCATCACCATCGCCGGTGGCAAGGTTCCGCGCTTCTCGGCCGGTTCCGCGCTGAAGAAGCAGGTCAAGGGCTGAGCCTCTTCATTGATCGGGCTGCGGCGCTCGTTGAGGAGCGCCGCAGCCAGATCTGCCTCGGCCTGGATCCCGATCCGGCCGTGATCGGTGATTCAGTCACCGACTGGACCGATGGTTCCCCGGCCGAAGCCGCCGGAGCAGCCGTTTCGGCCCATTGCCGCCGGATTATCGAACTGGCGGGTCCCTCCTGTGTGGCGGTCAAGCCTCAACTGGCCTGTTTCGAAAGGCTCGGCTGGCCCGGGTGGAAGGCGCTGGAAGAAGTCTGTGCTGCCGCCAGGGAAGCCGGCTTGCTGGTGATCGCCGACGGCAAACGCGGTGACGTGCCGGTTTCGGCGCGGGCCTACGGCCAGGCGATGGTCGGTTTCACGGAAACACCCTTTGGCCGGATCTCCGGTCTCGACGCTGATGCCTTCACCGCCAACCCGCTGCTCGGTGAGGACGCGCTCGAGCCGATGGTTGAAGCTGCCGAGTCCGCCGGGGCAGGGGTCTTCGCCCTGGTCCGGACCAGCAACCCCGGCGCAGCCGACGTCGAGGACCTCCCGACCCCCGACGGTCCGGTCCACGAACAACTTGCCCGGATGGTCGACCGTTTCGGCGACCGGCTGGCCGGAAAGGAAAGCGGTCTTTCGGGGATGGGTGCCGTGGTCGGTGCCACTGCCCCCGAGCACATCGCCCGCCTGCGGGAACTGATGCCGCGGGCCATGTTCCTGATTCCCGGAGTGGGGGCCCAGGGCGGACGGGCCGAGGACCTCGGCGCCGCCTTCGCCGCCGGGCGTGCCGCAGCGTTGATCGCCGCCTCACGGTCGATCGCGGGAGCTGAAGATCCCGCAGCCGCAGCCGAAGAGCTCCGCGAGACGGTGTGGTCCGTCTCCGGTTGATCGCACCCGGTCCGGAACGGTTCGGACGCTCGAACCCGCTGTCCCGGTAACTTTCCGGCCGCAGTCACCCAGCCTGCCCTCATGGAAGAAACGACGAAGAAGAACTCGCAGATCGCCCGGCTACTTGCCGCGCTTGCCCTGATCGGCACCGTGCTGATCGTGTTCGTCGCCATTTCCGGCGTCACCGGAGGCGATGACGGTGAGAGCGGCAAGAAGGCGAATCCCGACCGGCAGCAGGTTTCCGGCAAGCCGAAGACCGACAAGAAGACTTATGAGGTCGAGGAAGGCGACACGCTGACCACCATCTCGCGGAAGACCGGGATCCCGGTCCAGACGCTTGAGCGATTGAACCCCGATCTCGATCCCCAGGCCCTTCAGCTGGGCCAGGAAATCAAGTTGCGTTGATCAGAAGACCCTGGCCGGCATTCGCCCTGCTGATTCTCGTCCTCCTCGGAACGGGGGTCGGATCCGCAGCCGCTGCCACCGCCCCGGACCGTGGTCCGGAACTCGATGCGAAGGCCTGGATCGTGATCGATGCCAGAACCGGTGAGCCACTTGCCGGACATGCCGTCAACAGGCACCTGGGCATGGCTTCGACGACCAAGATGATGACCGCCTACCTGGCCGCCACGAAGCTGCCGTTCCGGGAGAAAGTCACCGCCGGCAGGTACAACGCCGATCCGGCGGAGTCGCTCATGGGGCTTCAGGAAGGGCAGGTCGTCTCGGTTCGCGATCTGCTTTACGGGCTGATGATGCTGAGCGGAAACGACGCTGCGGTGACCCTTGCCAAAGCGGTGTCCGGCACGGAGAAGAAGTTCGTGAAGCTGATGAACCGAAAAGCCTTCCAGCTCGGTCTCGACGACACCCATTACGAAAACCCGGTCGGGCTGGACGGTCCCAGTCACTACACCTCGGCAGCTGACCTCGCGAAGCTCGGAAGGGTCCTGATGGACATGCCCCGGCTGAGAAAGATCGCCGGAGCCCGGGTGGCGAAGCTGACCAGCTACCAGCCGCCGCTCACGATCGAGACGACCGACAGTTTCCTGCGTGACAACGCCTGGGCCCGGGGAATCAAGACCGGTCACACCCTGGGTACCGGCTACACACTGGCCTCTGATGGCCGCCGCAAGGCAACCGAACTGATCGGGGCCGTGATTGGCACCCCGACCGAGCTGGCCCGGAACGCGGAGACCGTTCGGCTGCTCGACTGGGGCTTTTCGCAGTACGACAAGAAGGTCCCGATCAAGGTGGACAGGCCCGTAGCGACGGTCCCGGTCCGTTACGAGGACGAAGACCTGCCGGTCAATTCGAAACGAAGGGTGCGGATCGGGATCCGCGACGGAGAAAGCCTGACCGTGGTGACCGCGCTGCCGGACGAGGTCGAGGGCCCGATCCTTCGGGGCGAGAAGCTTGGGACCGCCACGGTCCGCCTGAACGGTGAGCCGTTCGCCACCGTCCCGCTCTTTGCAGGCCGGAGCGTCGAGGAGCCCGGTCTGATCGACCGGTTGCTCGGAAACCCCCTCTGGATCGCCGGCCTGCTTGTGCTGGCGCTCTGCGCCATACTTCTGACGTTGTTGCTGGTGCGCAGGCGCCGGGAGAGGAACGCGAGGAAGAGACTCAAGAGAGTGCTCAGGACGGGACGATGATCATCTCGGTGACCATGAACGCGGCGATCGACCGCACTGTGGCCGTGCCCAATTTCCGGCTGGGCCATCGGCACCGCTCAGTCGAAACCCGGACCGTTCCGGGCGGCAAGGGCATCAACGTGGCCCGGGCGCTCGGGCTGCTCGGCCGGCCGGTCATTGCCACCGGCCTGGTCGGCGGTGGCAACGGGGACCGCGTGCTGAAGCAGCTCGGTGAGGAAGGCCTGCTCACCGATTTCATCCGGATCGCCGAAGAGACCCGGTTCAACCTTGCCCTGGTCGATCCGACCAACGGTGAACAGACCGAGGTCAACGAACGCGGTCCCAGGGTCAGCCCCGAAGAGCTTGATTCCTTCATCGAGCGGCTCGACTACCTGGCCGGCGGAGCCAAGCTCTGCGTGCTGGCCGGAAGCCTCCCGCCCGGAATCGACATGGAGTTCTACGCCCGGCTGGTCGACGCGCTCAAGCGGGCCGGGTTGCCGGTACTGCTCGACTCCGAAGGTGAGGCGATGTCGGCCGGCATGCGAGCCGGACCGGACATGATCACCCCGAACAAGCTTGAAGCGGAGGAGCTGGTCGGGCACGAGTTCGACGACTCGCGGGCCGAGATGTTCGCCGTGCTTTCCGAGCTGGTCGAGATGGGACCGGCAGAAGCGGCGATTACGCTTCCGGAGGGTTGTGTCGCGATCGTCGGCGAGGGTTCCGAACAGCGAATTCTCGAAGCGGTGATCGAGCCCCTGGACCCGATTTCGACGGTTGGATCCGGTGACGCCTTCGTGGCCGGGTACATCGCCGCTCGCTACGACGGAGGAAGCCCCGAAGAGTGTCTGGCCTACGGCGTCGCCTGTGGAGCCGAATCCACCCAGCATCTCGGGGCCGGCCGGATCGACCGTGGCCGGGCCGAGAGCCTGCTCGGCAGCGTCGAAGTGCGCCAGCTGCAGCTTCCGGCCGAAGTCTGAGCATCGGCCCGGGGGACAGTGCCCCGGCCCGATTCCTGTACCGCGGTCGATCGAACGGGAGTCCGCCCGGTTCTAGATTTATCCCTGCGATACGGGGTTTCTCCTCCCCGGTCATGTGGCAGTAATGGTGAGTTCAGGATCGGAAGCCGGAACTCACTCCCTCCCTGCGAAGCCTCTGCCCATTCGGGTGGGGGCTTCGCTCGTTAACGCCGAGGTGCCCAGAGGCGTAGTCTCTCTTCAAACGTCCGCAGGGGCGCGTATTCTGCCCCTCTTCACCCTGGAGCCCTGGAGGACCTAATTGGAAATTGAGATCGGCCGAGGCAAGAAAGGCCGACGCGCTTACGGATTCGACGATGTAGCCATCGTTCCTTCCCGACGGACCCGGGACCCTGATGACATCGACATCAGCTGGACCCTCGGCCCGTACCGGTTCGACCTGCCGCTGGTCGCTTCCGCGATGGACGGTGTGGTGAGTCCGGAAACGGCTGTGCTCGTCCACAAGCTTGGTGGCCTCGGTGTGCTCAACCTCGAAGGCATCTGGACCCGGTTCGAGAACGCCGAAGAGAAGCTCCAGGAGATTTCGCAGGTTCCGAAGGACAAAGCGACGGCCCTGATGCAGGAGATCTACGAGACTCCGGTCAAGAAGGAGCTGATTGCCCAGCGGGTCGCCGAGATCAAGGCCGAAGGCGCCGTGGTCTGTGGTTCGTTCACCCCGCAGTCGGTTCAGGAGAACTACGAGGTGGCGATCGAGGCCGGTCTCGACATCCTGGTCGTCCAGGGCACCGTGATCTCGGCCGAGCACGTTTCGACCACGGTCGAGCCTCTCAACCTGAAGGAGTTCATCGCCGAGGTTCCGGTCCCGACCGTGGTCGGCGGCTGTGCTTCTTACTCGACCGGCCTGCATCTGATGCGGACCGGCGCGGTCGGCGTGCTGGTCGGCGTCGGCCCGGGCGCTGCCTGCACTACCCGCGGCGTGCTCGGCATCGGTGTGCCGCAGGCAACCGCGATCGCCGATGTTGCCGCGGCTCGTTCCCAGCACATGCTGGAGACCGGCGAGTACGTGAACGTGATCGGTGACGGCGGCATGCGGACCGGCGGCGACATCTCCAAGGCGATTGCCTGCGGGGCCGATGCCGTGATGATCGGCTCGCCGCTCGCCCGCGCCAAGGAAGCGCCCGGTCGCGGCTACCACTGGGGCATGGCGACCTTCCACTCGTCGCTGCCGCGCGGTACCCGGGTCACCACCGTCCAGGACGGCACCATGGAGGAAATCCTTCTCGGTCCGGCCCATGAAAACGACGGCACCTTCAACCTGATGGGTGCTCTCCGGACCTCGATGGCGACCACCGGTTACGAAGACATCCGCTCGTTCCAGCGGGCCGAGATGATGATCGCGCCGGCGCTGATGACCGAAGGCAAGAAGCTCCAGACCGAGCAGGCCGTCGGCATGGGCTCGAACGGGCGTGCCGCCGTTTCGGCGGGAGTCGGGGTCGCTGACGACTGATGACCTCCGCTACAACGGAGGAAGTGCTGGTCCTCGATTTCGGGGGCCAGTACTCCCAGCTCATCGCCCGCCGCATCCGTGAATGCGGCGTTTTTGCCGAACTGCTCCCGGCTTCGACCTCGATCGAGGACATCGAGTCGCGAAGCCCGAAAGCCCTCGTGCTTTCAGGAGGTCCCGCCTCGGTCTATGACCCGGGCGCTCCGGATTTTCCGGAGAAGCTGACCCGGCTGGGCATTCCGGTGCTCGGCATCTGTTACGGCATGCAGGCGATGGCGCATGCTCTCGGCGGCAAGGTGAAGGGTGCCGATGCCGGCGAGTTCGGCCGTACCGACCTGACCGTGACCGGAGACGGCGGGGTCCTGCTCGGAGGGCTCCCGACCGAGCAGACCTGCTGGATGAGCCACCGCGATTCGGTCTTCGAGGCCCCCGAAGGTTTCACCCCGATCGCCTCGACCCCGGGTTCCCCGGTCGCCGCTCTCGAGTCGGCCGAGAAGAAGCTCTACGGGATCCAGTTCCACCCCGAAGTCGTCCACACCCCCTACGGCACCGAGGTTCTGAAGCGCTTCCTCCGCGAGGTCGCCGAATGTGAAGAGCAGTGGAGCGCCGCCTCCGTAGTCACCGAGCAGGTGGCCGCGATTCGCGAACAGATCGGTGAGGGCAAGGCGATCTGCGGCCTTTCCGGCGGGGTCGATTCCTCGGTTGCCGCCAAGCTCGTCCATGAGGCGATCGGTGATCGCCTGACCTGCGTCTTCGTCGACCACGGCCTGATGCGGATGAATGAGGCAGAGCAGGTGGTCGAGGATTTCCAGCACTTCGGCATCCCCCTGGTTCACGTCGATGCCGAGGAGCGCTTCCTGACCAAGCTGGCCGGGGTGACAGACCCCGAGACCAAGCGCAAGATCATCGGCGAGGAGTTCATCCGGGTCTTTGAAGAGGAGGCCTCGAAGATCGAGGGTGCCGACTTCCTGGTCCAGGGGACGCTCTACTCGGATGTGATCGAGTCCGGCGGCTCCGACCACGCCGCCACGATCAAGTCCCACCACAACGTCGGCGGTCTGCCCGAAGACATCGAGTTCGAGCTGGTCGAGCCGCTCCGCATGCTCTTCAAGGACGAGGTCCGCGCGGTCGGTACGGAACTCGAGCTGCCGGACCGCATGGTCTGGCGCCAGCCCTTCCCGGGCCCGGGTCTCGGAATCCGCATCGTCGGTGGCGAGGTCAACAAGGAGCGGCTTGACATTCTTCGCCAGGCCGACCACATCCTGCACGAGGAGGTCGGCGGAGCGAACATGTACCGCGACCTCTGGCAGTTCTTCTGCGTGCTGCCGGTGATCCGCTCGGTCGGAGTCCAGGGCGACGGCCGCACCTATGCCTATCCGGTGATCATCCGCGCCGTCACCTCCAAGGACGCAATGACCGCCGACTGGGCCCGCATCCCCTACGACGTCCTCGAAAAAGTCTCCAACCGCATAATCAACGAATGCACCGGCGTCAACCGCGTCGCCTACGACATCACCTCGAAGCCCCCCGGCACCATCGAGTGGGAGTGACATAAGTAGTCGGCGAGCTTCGCCCCGCCTCCAAGTTCAACCCGCCGGCCCACAGAAACAGAGAACGGATGGGCCGGCTCCGTCTAGCGGCAATCCTGACATTGGCCGTGGAGGGTCACCTCGTGCTTTTCGAGCTTGAAGCCCTTGCGGTGGATGTCGTGGATTGCTTCTTCGAGGGCTTCGTCCTCGAACGGTTCGACCTTGCCGCAGTCGTCGCAGACGATGTGGTGATGGTGATGGCCCGAGGGGTCGACCTTCTCGTAGCCGAAGGCAGATCCGCCGAGGTCGACCTTCTGAACCAGACCGAGTTCCTCCAGCTGCTCGATCGCCCGGTAGACCGTCGCCCGGCCCACGCCTTCGAGCTCGGCGTCGATCTCGAGTGCGGTGGCGGCACAATCCCTTCCGGCCAGGGATTCGATTACCCGCCCTCTCGGGCCGCTCTTCTTCAATCCGGCTTCGTGAATGCGCGACTCGGCATGCGAGGTCCAGTCGACTTCCTGATCTGCCACTGTCGACTCCTTCCGGCTCATTGGTTCAGGCTAGTCCTTCCGAAGCTTCGCTCCGCCACCGCCGAAGCTGCGGCGGCAAGCAGATAGATCATCACCAGGCAGCCGGCCACTGCCGCGCCGGCGGCGATCTTTGCGTGGAAGGAGATGTAGATACCCGCGAGGCCCGCCAGCAGAGCGAAGACGACGCTGAGCATCATCATCGGGCGGAACCGGTCAGTGAGCAGTCGGGCCGCAGCTGCCGGCCCGACCAGGATCGCTGCGACCAGCAGGTTGCCGAGGGCCTGAACGCCGATCAGGACCGTGACCGCGACCAGTGACAGCACAAGCCCGGTCATCAGCCCGGGGGAGACCCCCAGCGCCGGGCCCGAACCCTGGTCGAATCCGACCGCAAGGAGCCTCGAATGAAGCAGCCAGAGCAGCACGATCACGGGGGCGGCGAAGGCCGCCGAAGCGATGATCTCGCTGTCGGTAGTTCCGAGCAGGTCACCGAACAGAAGCTCCGAGATTCCGGGAGGGGACTCGGGGGAGAGGGCCAGGAGGACGCCGAGGCCGAAAAGCGTGGTCACGACCACGGCGGTTGCGGTATCGGCATCATCGGTCGCGAAGCGGTTCACGAGGGCGATCAGGGCCGCGGCCAGGAGCACTCCGGCGGCGCCGCCGAGCAGGATCGGCAGGCCGAGCAGGGCCGCACCGACGAGGCCGGGAAAAAGCCCGTGAGCGAGCGATTCGGCGCTGTAGGAAAGCCGGTAGAGAATCACCCAGCAGCCGACCGCAGCACCAACCGTGCCGAGGATCGCGATCTCGATCAATGCCCGGGTGGTGGCGCCGAAGGCGAGTGGATCTGTGAGCCAGTCGATCATCGATCAGTCGTGGTGGTGATGGTGGGCGGGCAGGACCCCGAGATCCGGCTGGCCGGGGATCTCGACAATGTGGCCGCCGTAGGTGGCTTCAAGGACCGGTTTGCTCAGGGCCTCTTCGGGTCTGCCGAACGAGATCTGGGTGCGATTCAGGCAAAGCACGAGATCCCAGCGCGAAGCCTGTTCGACCTCGTGGGTGGCAATCATCACGGTTTGCCCGGACCGGGCCAGCTCGTCGATCAGCGATTCGAGTCTCGCCTCGCTCTTGTTGTCGAGGCCGGTGAAGGGCTCGTCCATCAGCAGAATCTCCGCTTCGGCGGTCAGCGCCCTGGCGATCAGTACCCGCTGTCGCTGACCACCCGAGAGGTCACCGAAGCTCGACTTCGCCTGCTCGGTCAGACCGACTTTTTCCAGAGCCTCGGACGCCCGACGCTTTTCGGCCCGACCGGGACGTTTCCACCAGGGCATTCCGGCCAGTGAACCCATGACCGCAACATCGAGGGCGGATACGGGGTAGTCGAGTCGGGAGCGATCGGTCTGGGCAACAGTGGAAATGCTCGCGGTTACCTCCAGGCTGCCGGCCAACGGGGAAATCTCCCCCAGCAGTGCCCGGAAGAGGGTTGTCTTGCCGCCGCCGTTCGGGCCGAGGACACCGACCCGGCTACCCGGCGGAATCTCGAACTCGAGTCCGTCCAGGACGCTTTTGCCGCCGTATCCGAGCGCCGCATGGGCAGCTATGACAGCGGCAGCATCCATCTCAGCTGTTGCTCCCGAAGCAGGACTTCTTTCCGCCGGTCATGCCGAGCGAGAGGTTGTCGGCATTTGACTTCATCATCGTGACCCAGGTCTCTGCGCCCGACCCCTCCGGTCCGAGCGTGTCGCCGAAGAGCGTGTACTCGGTGCTGGCACCGGTGTCACGGGAAACTGCTTCGGCAAGGGCGGGGGAGACTGACTCCTCCGGGAAGACGGCTTTGACCTTCTCCTCCCGGATCTCCTCTTCGAGTTCGGCCAGGTCACCGGCCGACGGCTGGGCCTGGGTGGTGAGTGCCGGAATCACGGTTCCCACGGTTTCGATCCCGTACCGGTGGGTGAAGTATCCGAAGGCATCGTGGTCGGTGACGATCTTCCGCTCGCTGGCCGGAATGCCGCTCATGCACTTCTCGATCTTCCGATCGAGTGAGCTGATTTCACTTTCGAAGGCGTTCGCCCGCTTTCCGAAATATGAGGCGCTTTCCCGGTCGGCTTCGCTCAGCTCGACATCGATCTTGCGGGTTGCTGCTTCCACGTTCACCGGGTCGAGCCACCAGTGAGGGTCTATCTCTTCGTGGTCGTGGCCTTCCTCGCCGTGGTCGGACTCCACGTGTTCCTCTTCGGCCCCGTGCTCTTCCTCGTGGGCGTGATCATGGTCATGTTCGCCACCTTCGAGTTCGACCGGCAGGTCCTGGCTCAGGTCGACCACTTTGGCCGAGCTGCCGCTGTCGCTGACCAGACTGTCGGCCCAGTCATCGAGATGACCGCCGCTCCGGAACACGAGGTCCGCATCGGCGACTGCCTTCACATCCGAGGGTCGCGGCTCATAGTCGTGTGGATCGGTGTTCGGCTTGAGGATGGTTGTCACTTCGACCTCGTCACCTCCGACCTGACTCACGAAATCTCCGACCTGGGTGGTGGTCGCAACGACCTTGAGCTGGTCGCCGCCCGAACCGGAGCTGCCGCAGCCGGCGATGATCCCGGCGCTCAGAATGACGGCTGCCACTGCGGCCGACCGTCGGCCACGGCCACGAAGCTGCCTGAAGCCGAGTCCGACAGCAAAAGTCGCGCCGCTGATGGCCGCGATGGTGGCACCCGGAGGCGCGTCGGTCTGGAAGGAGAGCCAGAAGCCGAAAGTTCCCTGGGCGGCAACGAGCAGCACCGAAAAGGCAAGCTGGGTGGTGATGCGCCGGGCAAACAGCCTCACGGTCGCCGCCGGCACGACGATCAGGACCGAGACCAGCAGGGCTCCGACCGCATTGAGCGACGCGGTAACGGTCACTGCGACGGCAAGCAGCAGGGCTGCGTCGAGCCAGATGGATCCGGCTCCGACCCGGACTGCCGACGTCTCGTCGAACCCCCGGGCAAGCCAGCGGCTGCCGAGCAGGTAGGTGCCGAAAACCGCGAGGGCCGCTGCCCCGACAGCCAGCCAGATGTCGGTCGGACCGATCGAAAGCAGGGAGCCGAAGAGGAGCGTGTCAACACTGGCCGTGGAGCCAAAGACGTCACTGGCGAGGATTACCCCGAGGGCCAGGCAGCCGACCAGGACAAGTGCCGTGGCGCTGTCGGTCGATGCCCGTCGGGCCCGGCCGAGGATCGCGGTCAACCCGGCAAACAGTCCGGCCGCACCGAAAGCTCCCAGGGCAGGTGAAAAGCCGATTCCGTCGGCGATCACCAACCCGGGAAAGGCCGCCGTGCCGATCGCATGCGAGAAGAAGGCGAGTCCGCGCAGCACCACCCAGCTGCCGATCAGGCCGGCAGGTATGGCCAGGATCAGGATCTCGATCAATCCTCGTTGGAAGAAGGGAAGTGAAAAGGCTTCAAACACAGTCAGGTCTCCGTGGTCTCAATCATTACCAGATAGTGAGAACAAATCTCATTCTCACCAGATCGCGGGTCATGATAGTAAATGAGACTCATTCTCACTTTGTCGTCCAACGATGAATTTCGGACGCCGGTCGAATTGAAAGGCTTCCCCGATGCGCGCCTCGGGATCTCTCTCCGTCTACCGCCTGGTTGTGATCGGTCTTGCGGCCATCACCCTGATCGCCCTGGTTCTTCTATGGCCCGACGGGGAACGCGAGTCTGACCTCAAGTTCGGCAGCCCGACCCCGACCGAGAAGGCGGAAGTCGAGAGCGTAAGCAAGGTCGAATGCCAGGTGCCGGTCGACGATGCAACCTGTCTGGAAGCGTCGATCAGGCTCAAGTCCGGGCCCGAAGCAGGGGACCTGGCGACCCTCGACGTGACCAGTCGCTCGGCCGATTCGGTGGTCGATCCCGGGGACAACATCAAAGTGGCGGCCATATCCACCGACGGCGGACCGACGATCTACTCGTTGATCGACTTCGAGCGGGGTCCGCCCCTGCTGATCCTCGCCGTCGCCTTCACCTTCCTCGTCATCCTCTTCGGAAGGCTGCGGGGCGCCCTTTCGCTGGTGGGTCTCGCCGCGAGTCTCGCGATCGTCCTGTTCTTCATCATTCCCGCGATTCTCGACAAGCAGCCACCCCTGGCTGTTGCCCTGGCCGGTTCCATGGCGGTGATGCTGGTCACCATCACCCTGGCCCACGGAACCGGCCCCAAGAGCATCGCCGCGATCCTCGGCACTTCGGTCAGCCTGCTTCTGGTTGGTCTCCTGGCCGTGATCTTCACCTCGGCCGCCAACCTGACCGGGTTCACCTCCGAGGAGGCCACGCTCCTTTCGGCCAGTGACTCCGGCATATCGATCAGTGGGCTGGTGATCGCCGGAATCATCATCGGTGCCCTCGGGGTGCTCGATGACGTCACGATCAGTCAGGCCTCGACGGTGATCGCACTGCGGGCAGCGAATCCGAAGCAGTCGATCGGCCGGCTCTACCACCGCGCGATCGAGGTCGGTCGCGACCATGTCAGCGCCACGGTCAACACCCTGGTGCTCGCCTACGTCGGTTCGTCGCTGCCCGTGCTGCTCATTCTGGGATCGGGCGAGGTCGGCTTCACCCGGGCGGTGAACATGGAGATCGTCGCCAAGGAGATCGTGGCAACCCTGGTCGGTTCGATCGGCCTGATCGCGGCGGTACCGATCACCACGCTGCTGGCCGCGCTGATGTCGAAGTCAATGGACCGGGCGGACCTGGCGGCCGAAGCCTCTCACGGCCATCACCACTAGCCGGATCCGGATCAGGGCTGGATGCCGGCCGCAATCACGCCCACGGTGAGCAGTCCGGCCGTGATCAGCTTCATTCGCTTCGCCGTGAGCCAGTCGGGGGCGCGGGTGTGGAGCCAGGCTCGCAGCCCGGTCGCGGTCGCGCCGGCGGCCACAGCGGCGCCGGTTACGCACTGCATGCACATGGATCGAGGATAGCGCCGGGTCAGGCGACGATCAGCTGTAGCGGTCCCAGACGCGGAGGGCCGCGGTGGGGCTGAGGAAGGTGCCGCCCTGGTACCAGCCGGGCGCGGACCAGATCTCGAAATGGAGGTGGCAGGCGCTGCTGGCACCGGTTGTTCCGACCTGTCCGATCAACTGGCCGGTCTTGACCCGCGTGCCGACCTTCAGCGGTGAGCGACGGGGCATGTGCATGTAAGCGTGGCTCTTGCCGCCGGTTCCGATCGTGTCGATCACGATGTAGTTGCCGGCTCCGCCTGCCTGGTAGTCGTTGTAATAGACGACCCCGGCCCGGGCGGCACGCAGGGGGGTGCCGCATTTCGCCATGACGTCCTGGCCTTGATGCGTGTGGCCGGAACGGGGGGCGCCGATTCCGTCGCCGTAGCTATGCGGGCCGCGGATCGGGAACATGAAGCCGTACATCTGGAAACCGAAGGGGTCGGTCGCGCTTCCTCGCCGGGTGCGGGAGGCGCGGGCGGCCTTTCGGCGTTCCCGCTTGAGACGGGTCGAAAGTGTGGCGGCGGTGCCGTCATTGCCCCGGATCACGAAGCGGTAAGCACCATTCGGTGCGGTCTTGCCTTTCGACACCAGACCGCTCCAGCCGACCTTCTGGCTCGAACCGGTCGGGACATCGTTCAGGAAGCGGCTCCGGATCACGTCGCCGGCCGAGTTCACGACGTCGACTCGAAGGTCGACCCTCGGCGTTGAACCGTTGATGATGAAACTCAGAACCGGTCGCCGGGTGCCGTACTGGTACGCCTTCCGGGGGGTGGTGCTGGCGTCGGTGATGGTCAGCTTGCCGGTCCGGACGAACTCCTGGGACCCGACTGTCAGGACCTGGCTCGAAGCATCGGAAACCGCGTTTGTGTTCGAGACCACCCGGACCCGCCCCGAGACGGCGTCCTCCGGGACGGAGGCCTCGACCCTCGTGTCGGTCGCAAGGCTCGGCTTGACCCGGATGTTCTTCTTCGGGCCGCGGAAGGCCACGTACTCGACAGACTTCATGTTGGTGCCGGTGATCTGGACCGAACCGCCAACCGAGACTTCGCGGATCTTGGCGCAGCCGGTCAGGCAGATCACATCGGAAATCTCCGGGACGTCAGGGATGACCAGGCCGCCGCCCCCGGTGACGGCGCCAGTTGCCTGGCTGGTGCTGAAGGCAACCGGAACCAGACAGGCAAGAACCGCCACGAATGCGGCGAGCGAGAGGGGTTTTGATCGTCTCGGCTTCAACTCTTTCCAGACGCCTGCGGAGTTAGCTGGCGGGCTCGCGCTGAAAGAGTTGCGCTACGGAGCAGTGGCTGCCTCCGATTCGCCCCTGGGGAAAAGTTCCCCGTTGGTTCCTCCGCCCCTTCACCTGGAAGGAAAGGGTTCGGCTATATAGCTCGCGCAAGTATAAGCAGACGCTAAGACAAAAAGTGTGACGCCCGTCAACATCACTGTGGCGCGCCCTGCTCCGATGTAGTCCCTCCCAACCGTCAATTGCTTCGCATGGGAGGGACGGGGTGAAATGGGAGGGCGGGCGAAGACCCGCCCGACTGCAGATGCAGACGACGCGAATGCGGAGTCTTCCCTATTATTCGCAAGCCGTGCTGGCGGCCTGTCGTCGCCTCACGCCCTTTTGCCATGAAGACTCACGTAGCCACCCCCGCCAATCGCCAGAGAGACTGGTACATCGTCGACGCCGAAGGCCAGACCCTCGGCCGCCTCGCGACCCAGCTCGCAGACACGCTGCGCGGCAAGCGCAAGCCCGACTACACGCCGCACATCGATACCGGTGACTTCGTGGTCGTGATCAACGCAGAGAAGATCAAGGTGACCGGCGACAAGCTGAACCAGAAGATCTACTGGCGGCACAGTGGCTTCCCCGGTGGCATCAAGTCCCGCACCCTCGGCGAGATGCTCGAGAAGCAGCCGGAAGAGGTGATCCGCAAGGCGGTCAAGGGAATGATGCCGCGCAACAAGCTCTCCCGGCAGCAGCTGCTGAAGCTGAAGGTTCACGCCGGCCCGGAGCACACCCACCAGGCCCAGCAGCCGAAGCCCTTGGAAATCCAGAACTGAGCTAGACGAACTTGAGCGAAGAAGAGAACACCGAAGACGTGACCCCCGAAGAGACTCCGGAAGCAGCCGCCGAGGAGACTCCGGCCGCCGAGGAAGTGGTCGAAGAGACTCCGGCCGCTGAGGTCGAGGTCGAAGAGACCGCCGAGGTCGAGGAAGCCACCGAAGCCGAGGAAGTCGTCGAGGCTGAAGTCGAAGGTGCCGAAGCCGAGGGCGAAGTGGACGTCGAGGAAGCTGCCACCGAGGCCGCTGAAGAAGTCGTCGCTGAAGAAGAAAGCAAGCCCAAGTCGGACCTGCCCCCGGGCGCCGACCTGGAGCCGCTCACCGAACCCGAACCCGAGATCGAGCTGAGCGCCGAGGAACTCGCCGCCCGCGAAGCCGAGGAAGAAGAGCGCGCCGCCCGCGAAGCCGCGGAGGCCGACGAGGACGCACCCGTCGCCAAGCCGGCTCCGGTGAGTCTGGCCAAGGACGCCCGCTTCATCGCGACCGGCAAGCGCAAGCGCTCGGTCGCCCGCGTGATCCTGCTTCCCGGTGATGGAAACATCACCATCAACGATCGCGAGATCGAGGAGTACTTCCCCCGCGCCCGTCACCGCACGGTCGTGAACTCGCCGCTCGTCGCCACCGGCTACGAGACGAACCTGAACATCAAGATCCGGGTTCACGGCGGCGGCATCTCCGG
>JAGQUQ010000003.1:65472-77665 GCA_020438425.1 Solirubrobacterales bacterium | reverse complement strand
TGGCGAGGCGGCCGGTTTCCCGGAGTGCCTTGATGATCTGGCCGACCCCGTCATCGACCGACCTGAGCGCCTCGACCGACTTGCGGTACTCGGTGTCGATCTGGTTGATCTCGTTCTGGCTGAGCGGGGCCGCGGCATCGGCATCCTGCAGGAACTTCGGCTTGTCGGTGATGTCCCGCTCGTTGAATCCCGGGGCTCGCGGTCCGGGGGTGCGGAGCGCCGAGTCGTAATGCCTCGGGGCCGGTTCGGGGCCGATCGGTGGCCTCGAGTCACCATGCGGGGTGTGGTAGTCGACCTGCAGAAAGAACGGTTCCGGCCCGGCTTCGCGGATCGCCTGTTCGGCCTGCATCGACATCGAGTCGGTGTGGTAGTTGCAGTACTGGACACCCAGCCAGGGACAGCCTTCGGGGTCCCGCCCGCCGGACTGGTCGTAGTAGGGCCAGCCGAGCCTCGGGGTCACTTCACCGTCGATGTTCTGCTGGTAGCCGTAGAACTCGCGGGTCGAGTTGTCGGTGGCGTCGGTCACCCAGCGGTCCCAGCCCGGCGGCACGACCGTCTCGGCCGGAGCATCCGGCCCGCCGTAGTAGTTCATGAACTTGCCGAAGTGGAGAGTCTCGTATCCGGCCCGCTGCAGCCAGACCGGCAGGTTCTCGAACATGATCGGGTTGTTCTGCCAGGCCTGCCAGCCACCGCGGGGGCCACCGATCCGGATCACGCCGTGGTTCTGGGTGTAGCGGCCGCTGAGCAGCGAGGCCCGGGAGGGAGCGCAGAGCGGAAACGGAGTCATGTACTGGGTGAAGGTGATGCCCTTGTCCCGGATCAGGCCCATCGTCTTCGGCATGATCTGCCGCCAGTTGTCGTAGAGATCCCGGAAGCGCCGGTCGAACTCGTTCAGCGGCTGGTCGTCGGTCTGGATCACGACGAAGCTGGGCTTGGTCGCCGCGGTGGCCCCGGAGGCGAGCAGTCCGGCGGCAGCCAGACCCAGGCAGAGCGCGGCGAGCAGGGCGGCGACGCTGCGACGGATCATCGTCCGGCCCTCTTTCGCTGCTTCGTAACCGGCGGAGCGGGCAGCTTCGCGGTGTCGGCCCGGCAGGCCGAGCCGCTGCAGCTCTTGCGGGCGGCCAGTTCGGCCGCCAGACGGGTGGCAATCCGGCGCCAGGCGCGGTCGGTGATCCGGTTGACCAGCTCGGCGGGGTCGGCCTTCATGTCGTAGAGCTCACGGTCGCCGCTGGTGTACTCGACGTACTTGTAGCGGCCGGCCCGGAGCCCGATGAAGTTGCGGGGCGGAGCCGAAGCGGAGGCGCTTGCTCCGCCGGAACTCGCGTCGGCCGGAACATCGTTCGGGCCGATGTATGACTCGAGCAGAATCGGGCGTCTCGTTCGCTTCTTCAGGTTCTTCCAGAACGGACGCAGGCTGCGACCGTCGAATCCCCCGGGCAACTTCGCTCCGGTCAGGCCGAGGATGGTCGGGGCGATGTCCACGTTGGCGACCAGCTCCGGGGTGCTCGAACCGGGCTTGATGCCAGGCCCGCGGACCAGCAGCGGCACCCGGGCCGCCGGGTCGTAGGGAAGGAACTTGGCGCTGCTCAGCCGGTGCTGGCCGATGAACTGGCCGTTGTCGGAAAGGAAGAAGAGAAAGGTGTTCGAGAGCTTGCCGGCCCGGCGCAGCGCTTCGACGATCGCCCCGACCCCGTCATCGACCCCGCGCAGCGACTCGATCTCCTTGCGCCAGCGGGTGTCCATGCTTTCGATCTCGGCCCGCTCCATCAGGGGGATGTCCCGGATGAATGACGGCTTGTCCGAGGTGTCGGCCTCGTTGTACCCGGCCGGTCTCGGCACCGAGGCGTTAAGGGCGCTGTCGTAGTGACGGGAGAGCGGCTGGGGCCCGATCGGGGAGCGATGGTCTCCATGCGGGGTGTTGTAATCGACCTGCAGGTAGAACGGCTCTTCTCCCGAACTCTCGATCTGCTCGACCGCTGCCCGGCTGAACAGGTCGGTCGAGTGGTTGCAGGTGATT
The DNA here is from genome assembly GCA_020438425.1 of Solirubrobacterales bacterium. Taxonomy (GTDB): domain Bacteria; phylum Actinomycetota; class Thermoleophilia; order Solirubrobacterales; family 70-9; genus 67-14. The sequence continues at coordinate 75,648 of JAGQUQ010000003.1, read as the reverse complement.
CCCGGAACCGGGTCGATCAGGTTGGCGGCGGTGCACTCGGGCGGGTCGGTGCCCACCCCGTTCAGGTCGTAGCCGTTGCTCCCGAACGGCCCGGTCGCGACTCCGTCCACGTTGAGCCAGGTCCCGTAGTAGTAGAGGGTGTTGCCGTAGGCCGGGACATACCAGTGATCCCAGCCCGGCGGGACGGTCGTGTCAACCGTCTCCATCGTCGCACCGTGGTAGTTGTTGGTGAACTTGCCGATGTGGGCGGTGCTGTACCCGGCGCGGTCGAGCGCGACGGCCAGATTCTCGCCCATGATCGGCAGGCTCTGCCAGCCTTGCCAGCCGCCCTCGGGCCCCGAGTTCCGCTTGAAGCCGCTGGTGTGGGCGTACTGCCCGGAAAGCAGGGCGGCCCGGGAAGGCGCACAGATCGGATGGCTCACGTAGTAGCCGGTGAACTCGACCCCCTTCGCCCCGATCAGGTCGAGGGTTCTCGGCATAGCCCGCCTGACCCGGTCCCAGGGATCGCGGAAAGTGGCCCGGAGGCTGCTCAGGTCCTGATCGTCGGTCTGGATCACCACCACGTTCGGCCGGGCCGGATCTCCCGCCGCGCGGGGATCGGTGGCAGCGCTGGCACGGCCGAGCGCCACTGCCGAAAGCAGCGCCAGAAACATCAGGAAAACGGCGGACTGGGCCAGGTTTTTGAGCACTATTCCCTTGATCTGTCTTTGAAACCGGTCAGCGGCGCCCGAGTTTCGGCAGGGGGAGCCTGCCGGTTCCCTTCCTGCAGGTCGCCCCGGAGCAGAAGCGCCGCCACTTGATCTGCCGCTCGAACCTGCGAGCCACCCGGCGGTAGGCCCGCCAGTGGATCCGGTTCGAAACCTCGCCCGGATCGAGCTTCAGGTCATAGAGCTCACGGCCGCCGCGTTCGTACTCGATGTACTTGTACCTGCCCGCCCGGATCGCGGTGTAGTTGACGGCGGGAACGGTGGCCGAGGCCGAGGCGCCGAGATCATCCGGAACCGGGATGCCCTCATCTTCCAGGTGCGAGTAGAGCGCGCGGGAGGGCAGCCGGTAGGACTCGAGGATCACCGCCCGGCGCCCGATCCGGCGGGGGTAACGGAAGAGCCGCTTCATCGAGCGCCCATCGGGCGGGATCATCAGCCGGACATTGGCCAGGTCGGCGATGGTCGGGGCGAGATCGACGTTGCTGACGATCGCGCCCGACCGGCGGTCCCGTTTCACCCCCGGCCCCCGCACCATCATCGGCACGTTTGCCGAAGGCTCGTATGCGAGGAACTTCGACCGCGAGTAGCGGTGCTCCCCGAAGAAGGCCCCGTTGTCGGCGACAAAGAAGACGTAGGTGTTACGGAGGCGACCGGTCCGGCGCAGGGTGCGGATAACCCTGCCGACACTTTCGTCGACCGCTCGCAGCGACTCGAGTTCGTTCTGCCAGCGTTCCCGCAGCTGCGTTATCTCTGCCCGGGTCAGCTTTCTCGAACCGGCCCGGAGCGCCTTCGGCTTGTCGCTGATGTCGAACTCGTTGAAACCGGGTGGCTTCGGAACCGGCGTGCGAACCGCCGACCCGATGTGCCGGCTGGCCGGCTCCGAGGTGCCGTTTCCGTCGGCCACCCCGTGGGGTGCTTCGTAATCGATCTGGATGTAGAGAGGCCGGCGCGGGGCATGCCGGATCACCCTCAGGGCCCGGGTCGTGATCTGGTCGGTGTGGTAGCTGCAGGCGAGGCCGCCGTCCGGGCAGCTGCGGGGATCCTTGTTCCTTCTCGCCTGGTACCTGAGCTTGCCGATCGGCCCCACGATCCGGCCGTTGACGTTCAGCTTGTAGCCGTAGAAGCGCCGGGCGATGCCGGGGGTCCAGTCGGTCGCCCAGTTCGACCAGCCCGGGGGAACCTTCGGGTCGCTGTAACCCTCCCCGTTTCCGTACCCGTTGACCAGCCGGCCGAAATGGGCCGTGTAGTACCCGGCCCGCTTCAGGGCCACCGCGAGGTTCCTGCCCCAGACCGGGCTGGTCGAAAGGCCCCGGGCCCCGCCGAGCACGCCGACGTTCCGGATCAGCCCGCTGGTGTGACCGTACTGACCCGAAAGGAGGGCCGACCTCGAGGGGGAGCAGACCGGGATCGACGAGTAGTAGTTGGTGAACTCGACTCCGCGGTCGGCGATCAGCCCGATCGTGTTCGGCATCGTCCGGTGCTTCCGGCCGTTCGGGCCGACGAAGCTCGAGTGGAGCATGCGTACCGTCTGGTCGTCGGTCTGGATGACCACGATGCTGGGCCGGGCCGAGGCCAGTTCGGCCGAGCGTCCGAGCGCAGCGGCCAGCCATGCTGCCGCCAGACCGGCCAGCAGAAGCAGGGCGCGCAGGCGCCACGTGGATTTCCTTCGCGAAAGCAAGGGCCAGTATCCGGAACCCGCTCCAGAAGGGCGAGTTTCCCTCATAAACAATAGGATCCTCGACCGATGTCTGACCGGGCGGACAAGGCCGCGCCGCTTACGCCGCCGTCAATTCTCATGGGCGGCCTGCATCTTGCTGCCTTCTGGGCCCTGGCGATCGTCCAGCCGCTGCTCAACCTGCTGGGCAACAACCCCGACTTCTTCGTCGCCCGGGACAACACCTCCGGGCAGATCATCCTGTTCGTCCTGCTGCTGATGCTGCTGCCGCCGCTGCTGGCCACCCTGATCGAAGCACTGGTCAACCTCGCCAGCCCGGCGGCCCGCTGGATCGTTCACCTCGGCTTCTGCGGGGTGCTGCTGGCGGCCTTCTCGCTGCAGATCCTCAAGCAGTTCGCCGACGGGCCGGCCTGGCCGATGATCATCCTCGCCTGCCTGCTCGGCGGCCTCCTCACCTGGGCCTACGCCAGGGCCAGGTTCGTGCGGTCGATGAGCGACATCCTGATCGTCGCGCCGCTGGTCATCCTGATCTCGTTCTTCTTCTTCAGCGACGCCTCGGAGCTGACCACTTCAACCCCCGAGGTCCACGCCAAGGAAATCACCGCCTCGAACCCGGCGCCGGTGGTGATGGTGATCTTCGACGAGTTCCCGGCCGGCTCGCTGATGACCCCCTCCGGCAACATCAATCCGAGGCGCTTCCCGACCTTTGCCAGGCTGAAGGACACCTCGACCTGGTACCGGAACACGGCGACCGACGCCTCCTACACGGCGATCGCGGTGCCCTCGATCCTGACCGGAAAGGCGGCCGACCGGGACAGCCTGCCGACCGCTGCCGACCATCCCGACTCGATCTTCACCCTGCTCGGCAACGACTGGAAGACCCAGGCGATCGAACCGATCACCCAGCTCTGCACCGAGGAGATCTGCGGCGAAAGGGAAGGGGTGAATACCGATACGGGCGACGCGATCCACTCGCTCTACACCGACCTGAAGGCCGTCTCGGCCCACCTGCTTCTGCCCGCCGACATGGGCAGCAGCCTGCCTGACATTTCGCAGAGCTTCGAGGGATTCGGTGGCACCGAGGAGGACTCGATCGAGCGGGGCCGGGCCCGCCAGTGGGTCCATGACCGCCTGGTCGAAGACGGCCCTTCGCTCGACGGCGAAGGGGATGTGGCGAAGTTCATCGACACCCTCCCCTCGACCGGGCAGACCTTCGACTTCGTTCACGTCGAAAAGCCCCACTACCCGTGGACCCATTACCCCTCCGGCCTCAAGTACTCGGACGGCACCGAGGACTTCCGCAACTTCATCACCGACACCGACTGGCTCGGGGACGAGTACATGACCGACCGGGCCCGCCAGGCCCACCTGCTCGAGGTCGGCTTCACCGACAACCTGCTCGGCCGGATCATCGGTGCCCTGAAGCGGGATGGCCGCTGGGACGAAACCCTCTTCGTGGCGACCGCCGACCACGGTGCCGCCTGGACCAAGGACTCGAACCGGCGCGAGGCCGAACCGGGAACGATGGGCCAGATCGGCATGGTGCCCCTCTTCATCAAGGCCCCCGGACAGAAGCAGGGCGAGATCGTGGACCGTCCCACCTGCACCACCGAGATCGTCCCCGAGATGGCGAACATCCTCGGCATCGACCTGCCCTGGACTCCGGCCGACTGCGATCGCGAGACGATCCGGATCGACAACGGTTCCGGCCCGCGGACGACCCTCTCCTTTGCGAAGACGATGAAGCAGCGCCAGGCCTACATCGACGAAATGGCGGATCTCTTCGGCGGCGACGGTGCCCCCTGGCTGCGCGCCTTCGAGTGGGGCGACTTCAGCGCGCTGATCGGAATGAACTCGAACCGTCTCTGGCGGGTCGGAAATTCAGCCACCAGCCAGGCTTCGGCCCGGCCCGAGAATGCCTCTTCCGGGTTCGATCCCGAACTGGAACTGAATCCGGTGCTGCGGCAACGGGGCACGATCACCGGGCTTGACTCCGGGGTGCCGCTGGCGGTCGCCGTGAACGGCCGGGTCGCCGCCGTCGGACAGACTTACGAAGACCTTGGCAAAGTCAGGTACTCGATCCTCCTCCCCGAAACTTCGCTGAGGCCGGGCGAGAACGAGATCGCCCTTTTCGAAGTCGTTCCCGCCCTCGGTGGCAGCGATACGAGCGCGGCCCTGACCCGACTCTGGTCCTCAAGCGACCAATAGACTGGCCCCTTCGTGACTGACGTCGCCAAGCCCGGAGAAGATTCCGGAGCCGAAGCCGGAAGCCGCTTCAAGCGACCGTCCCTGCTTATGGGAGGGGCGCATCTCGCTGCGCTCTGGGCACTGGCCTTCGCCCAGCCGATGCTGGACCTGCTGGGCGAGAACCCCGACTTCTTCGTGGCCCGCGGCAACAGCTCGGGCCAGATCATCCTCTACGCCCTCGTCCTCACCCTGGTGCCGCCGCTGATCGGGCTCGGACTCGAAGCGCTGGTCCGGCTCGTGAACCGCGACGCCCAGTGGTATTTCCACCTCTTCCTGATGGGCCTGCTCGGCGCCTGCTTCGCCCTGCAGCTGATCAAGAACTACTTCGAGTGGCCGGCCGGCGTCCTGATCGCGATCTCGATCGCGCTGTCACTCGCCGGCCTTTACTTCTATGCGCGCTGGCGTTTCCCGCAGGCGTTCATGGATGTGCTCAGCATCGCGCCGGTCGTGATCCTGATCCTGTTTTTCGGATTCAGCAGCACCTCACGCTTGATTCTGCCCCGCGAGCAGCCGGACCCGGTGAACGTGGCGATCACCAAGCCGGCGCCGGTGGTGATGGTCGTGTTCGACGAGTTCCCGACCGGGTCGCTGATCACCCCCGAGGGCAAGATCGACGGCAGCCGCTACCCCGCCTTCGCCGAGCTCGCGGCCCATTCCACCTGGTACAGGGACGCGACCGCCGCCGGTGCCTACACCCCGCTGGCCGTTCCGGCGATCTTCTCCGGGCAGAAGCCCAACCACGAAGACCTGCCGATCGCCTCCGACTATCCCCACAGCATCTTCACCCTGCTCGGTGGCAGCTACGACCTGCGGGTGATGGAAGCCGCAACCCGGATCTGCCCGGAAGAACTCTGCCCCGAAGTTGACAACTCGGCCCGCGACGCCGAGACCTCCGACCTGTTCTCCGATCTCTTCGTGGTCTCCCAGTACCTGCTCTTGCCGGACTCGATGACCCGCAACCTGCCCGATGTCTCCAACTCGTTCTCCGGCTTCACCGAGTCGGACGAGGTTGACACGAACGCCGAGGACGAAGCGACCGGACTCGAGGCAGACGGCGATTCGACCGGGGAGTCCGGAACGACGGGAACCACCGGCGAGACCGGAACCACGGGCGAAACCGGCGCGACCGGTGACACCCAGCCCGAACGGACCGGGCAGGGCGCGGCCCGCAAGCTGGGCCGGCTCTTTGCGCTCGAATCATCGGCCGACGAGTTCGAAAGGGTCGCCGAGTTCGATGCCAACCTGACCCCCGGGCAGGTCAAGACCCTGGACCTGATCCACATCGAGAAGCCTCACTACCCCTGGCGGCACATCCCCGATGGTCGGCGCTACTCGAACCTGACCGCCGAGTGGTCCGGCCTGCTGCCCAACGACGGGCCGTGGATGGCCCCGCCGGAGATCGTCGACATCGCGATGCAGCGTCACCTGTTCGAGGTCGGCTACACGGACACGCTGCTGGCCCGGATCATCGCCCGCCTCAAGGAGACCGGCCTCTGGAACGAGGCGCTGGTCGTGGTCACCGCCGATCACGGCACCGCCTTCCAGTCAAAGATTCCGCGCCGCACCGCGGTGCCCGAGAACATGGGCGAGATCGCCTCGGTGCCGCTCTTCATCAAGTCGCCGGGACAGACCGAACCCGAGGTGAGCGAGGCCCGGACCTGCGCGACCGACATCCTGCCGAAGATTTCCGACGAGCTCGGCATCGAGTACCCCTGGGAGAAGGCTCCCTGCGATCCCGACGAGGTCACCGTCGTCAACTCGCCGAGTGGCGAGGCGACGACGACGATCCCGAAGATGCTCCACCAGCGGCAGAAGGAACTGGTCAACCGGATCCAGCGGGTCTTCGGCACCGGCCAGGGCTGGGGGCCCTACTACCGCTTCGGTCCTCACAACGAACTGATCGGCAAACGGGTGAAGAACCTCGAGGTGCTGCCGCTGAAGCGCTGGCGCGCCTCCCCGGACGAACGGAATGCGGTCAAGAACTACGACCCGACCGCCCCGACCCTGCGCGGCCTCCTGCAGCGCGGGACGACCGACCGCATCCCCGAGAAGAGCGTGCTCGCGGTCGCGGTCGATGGCCGGATCGAAGCGGTCGGCTGGACCTTCAAGGACGGCACCGGCCGCGGCCCGGGCTACTCGATCCTGCTGCCGCCCGAGACCCTGCGGGCCGGTTTCAACCGGGTCGACATCTACCAGCTCAAGGACGACGGCAGGAAGCTCCGGTTGATTTACGACGGCTCGAAGCCGCTGCCGCCCGAGGTGGTCGCCGAACAGAACAAGGCCCGGGAGGAGTTCCGCGAGGAGATGGGCCTGACCGATGGGCCCTGAGACTCCGCTGCGGATCGCCGGGCCGGCCGACGTCGCGCCGGTCACCCGGCTGATCGCCGGCTTCCGTGATTTCCTGGGTGACGGTTCGCCGACCAACGCGGAGATCGAAGCCACCGTCTCGGTCCTGCTGCGGGACCGTTCAACCGAGTTCCTGCTGATCGGCGACCCCGAAGCCGGTTTCGCCCAGACCCGTTTCCGGCTCTCGGTCTGGACCGGCAGCGAGGATGCCTGGCTGGAGGACCTCTTCGTCGAGGAGTCGGCCCGCGGCGAGGGCTACGGCCGGATGCTGGTCGAGGCCGCGGTCGAAAGGGCCCGATCACGGGGCTGCGGCCGGATCCAGCTCGATGTGAACGAGGCCAACGAGGCCGCCCTGGCGCTCTACGAGTCCTGCGGATTCCGCCCGATCCACAATCCGGAGAAGTGGGGCGAAGCGAAGGATTACTTCTACACCCGCGAAATCGCCTGACCGGTTCGGAGCTGCCTGAGCTGATCGGTGCCGCCTGGCCGGTTCGGGGCCGCTTGTCACCTGACCGGCTCGGAAAGGGGTGGAGATACCACCCTTAACGCAGCCAGGCCATCAATCGAGGGGCAGCAGGTGGGTCAGCTCGCGGGCGGAGATCTGGGTGTTACCGGTCAGCAGCCGGACCCGCTCGGCCACTCCCGGAGCCCGGAGCGAGCGCAGAACTCCCTCCCAGTCGATTTGCCTTCCGGACCCCCGGGGGCGGATCACGTTCACGTGGTTTTCGGCCAGGAACTCCCGGCCGGCCGGCACCAGGGCAGCCCTGAGCTCGCCGCGGCCGACCGCCCCGACCACCCGGTTGACCACGATCGCCGGTCCGGTCAGCGGCGGTTTGCCCCCTTCCGAGGTGTCGTAGAAGCCCGGCTTCCCGACCCCGGCCTGTTCTGCGCCGGGATCCGGCTCCCGGAGCGCTCCCTCGCCGATGCTGCGGGACCAGATCAGCGGCACCCGGCCAGGCCCGGGCCCGTCATGCAGCCGGGCCCGGTTCTCGTTCCAGATCACCTGACCGGTCACCGCTTCCAGGCCAAGCTCCCAAAGGGTGCTTCGACCCTCGAACTCGGCCGCCAGCCGGGCCGGATCGGAACTGAAGATGACCCGCCGGAAACCGGCCTCCGGCACCTCCCGTTCGAAGGCAAACCCCCGGTGGGTCGGATTTCCGGTGCCGCTGCCGGAAATCCGACCCACCTCGTTTTTGGCTTCGGGACTGGCCTGGTGACTTTCTGCGACGAGCAGCTGGATGGCGGTGTTTGCCCCTTCGAATAGGTCGGTTCCCTCCAGCACGGTCAGGTCGCGGATCTCGGCCCGGCTGGTCAGGTACTCGCGGAGGGCCTCGAAGTAGGCACCGCTGTTCATCGAGGGCGGCACGATGAAGGCGAGCGTGCCGCCGGGCCGAAGCTGCTCGAGGGCGATCTGGAAGAAGAGGGCGAAGATGTTCGGCCGGCCGGAGATGACCGACGAGAACCTCTCCCTTTGATCCCGGCCGAGCCGAATCTGAAAGTAGGGCGGGTTGGCGATCACCAGGTCGAAACCGCCAGGCGAAGCGGCCTCCGCCCCCGACCGGTCGATCGCGGCGACCAGAGCCGAGCGTTCTTCGAGCCTCGCCTCGGGGACCAGTTCCCTGGCCGCCAGCAGCACTTCCGGATCGATGTCCCATCCGGTGGCGAGGATCGCCGGCTCGCGGTCCAGCGCTGCCCGGAGCAGCTCGCCCGTACCCACCCCCGGGTCGAGCACTTTCATCCCGGGAGCTAGCAAGACCCGGTCGATCAGGGCTTCCGCCACCAACCTCGGAGTCATGTACTGGCCACGGGACTTCCGCAGCGCCGGATCACCGGCCTCGAGCCACTTCGAGGTGACCGGCGAAAGCCCGCCGCCGGGGCCGAAATCGGTGGCTTTGGGCGGCTTGCTCAAGGCCGCGCCATCGTATCCGGCCTTGCAGCGGCAGCCGATGCCGCAACTTCGGAGACTTTGAGTGGTCTAAGCTTTCTGATTCCGCTAATCACGATGAGAAAGGGGAGCAGGTGTCGCGCCTAGCCACGACCGGAGTAGCCCTGTTCGTCTTTGTCCTCGGAGCAGCCGTCGCCCCGGTTGCCCAGGCCAAGAAGATCGCCGCATACCCCAGCCCTAACGTACGGGTCGCCTCGAACGAGACGACGATCTCCTTTCGTGGCGTAAAGCCGAAGGCGCTGGGCAAGGTGATCGTTCGCGGATCCCGCAGCGGCAAGCATGCCGGCCGAATTCGCGCCCACTCCGACGGCCGCGGAGCCAGCTTCATCCCGAAGAAGAACTTCTTCTTCAAGGAACGGGTCACCGTGACCCTTCCCAAACACACCTTCTTCGGCGTCAAGCCCGGCAAGCACAAGTACTCGTTCGCCACCGGCCTGCTCAAGCCCAAGGGCTGGCGGGACGAACCGCAGGTTCCCCCGGAGGGCGTCACCCCGCCCGAGTTCACGACCTACAAGTCCTTCCCGCTGAAGGTGCCCAAGGCAAAGGTCAGCGTCAGCAAGCCGGGGGCGAGCGGCGGCGGAATCTTCTTCGCCCCACGCACCAACGGCCCGATGATCGTCGACGGCACCGGCGAGCTGATCTATTACCGGCCCGGCCTCCGGGTCACCGACTTCCGGGCCCAGAGCTACCGGGGCAAGCCGGTCCTGACCTGGTGGCGCCGCTTCCAGGAAGGCGACAACGTGGTCAGCAACTACGCGATCGCCGACTCGAGCTACAAGGTGATCAAGCGCTTCGAGGCCGGCAACGGCTACACCAGCGACCCGCATGAGTTCACCATGGCTTCTCGCACCACCGCCTTCGTGAACTCGTTCCGGACCGTGGTCATGGACCTCAGCGCCTACGGTGGCCTGAAGAAGACCCCGGTGATGGACAACGTCGCCCAGGAAGTGGACCTCCGCACCGGCCAGGTGATCTGGGAATGGCACTCGCTCGGCAACATCCGCGTGCCCGAGACCTACATGCCGATCCCGCGCAAGATCACCCGCCCCTTCGACTACTTCCACCTGAACTCGATCGAGCGGGACAAGGACGGCAACATGCTGATCTCGGCCCGGCACACCTCCGCCCTCTACAAGGTGAACCGCCTGACCGGCAAGGTCATGTGGCGGATGGGCGGCAAGGAATCCGACTTCCGGCTCGGCAAGGGCTTCCGCTACGCCTACCAGCATGACTTCCGTCGTCACGCCAACGGCACT
>JAGQUQ010000003.1:0-65373 GCA_020438425.1 Solirubrobacterales bacterium | reverse complement strand
GGCGAAGTGCTCTGGGACATGGAGTACTCGGCCGTGAACGTGACCTACCGCTGCTACCGCGATCCGTGGAGCGGCAACCCGGTCGACGGCGCGATCGGTGTCAAGAGCGAGACCGAAGGTGCCAACAGCCGGGTCTGGGTGAGCTGGAACGGTGACACCCGGGTCCACACCTGGCGGGTCCTCGCCGGCCAGCCCGGCAAGCTCACGTTTGCCGGCGAAGCTCCGCGCACCGGCTTTGAAACCTCGATTCCGGTCACCGGCCAGCCGGCAGCCTTCAGGCTCGTCGGGCTCGATGCCGGAGGAAAGGTCCTCGGTCGTTCGAAGCAGAACGCCCTGGGCCAGTTGACCAGATGAACCGGATCCGGCTCGCCCTCGCAGCGATCGTCCTGGCGCTTGCAGGCTCGGCATCGCCTGCCGAGGCCGGAAACGTGGCTGCCTACCCCAGTCCGGGGACGGCGCTCGCATCACCTCTGAGCAACATCGCCTTCAACGGCGTGACGCGGGCCGGACTCGGCCCGGTCACGGTCCGGGGATCGAAATCCGGTGTCCACCCGGGCCGGGTCGTGGCCTTTGGCGGACCGGTCGGTGTCGCTTTCGTACCCAACCGGCCCTTCTACCCGCGCGAAAAGGTCACGGTGACCTCGAAGCGCCACCGGTTTTACGGCACCGGTGGCCGGCGCAGCTTCTCCTTCCATACCGGCCAGTTCCTTCAGACGAATCTGGGCAGCGACCCGTACAGCCCGGCCAGGGGACAGAAGCCGCGGGCCTGGGACACCTACAGGACCTTGCCGCTCAAGGTGCCGAAGGTCGAGGTCCTCACGGATGAACCGGGCAAGTCCTCGGGCAAGATCTTCTACGCGCCCCGCGCCAACGGCCCGACCATCCTCGACGAGAACGGTGAGCTGGTCTGGTACCGGCCCGGACTGCGGGTGACCGACTTCCGTGCCCAGACGTACCAGGGCCGGCCGGTCCTGACCTGGTGGCGGCGAGACACCTTCGGCAACCGGGTCGACAGCAAGTTCGAGATGGCCAACCGCAATTACAAGGTGTTCAAGCGGTTCGGTGGCGGCAACGGCTACACCGGTGACCCCCATGAGTTCAACCTGACGGACCGCGGCACCGCGTACGTCACCGCCTACCGGACGGCAGTGGTCGACATGAGCAGGTTCGGCGGGCCGAAGCGGGGCTTTGTGCTCGACTACATCGGGCAGGAGATCGACATCGAGACGGGCCTCGTGGTCTGGGAATGGCATCCGCTCGGCAATCTGAGGCTGAACAAGACCTACCTGGACATCCCGCGACGAAACGCCCGTCCTTTCGACTGGTTCCACATGAACTCGATCCACGACGACCGCGACGGCAACATCCTGATCTCCGCCCGTCACACCCAGGCGATCTACAAGCTCAACCGGAAGACCGGAGAGATCATGTGGCAGCTGGGTGGCAAGGGTTCGGACTTCCGGCTCGGCAAGGGAGTCCGCTTCGGCTTCCAGCATGACGTCCAGCGTCAGAAGAACGGCACCCTGACCATCTTCGACAACGGCGCCGGCGGCAAGCACGGACGGGTCAACCGGTTCTCCAGCGCCAAGGTTCTGCGCCTCGACATGAAACGCCGGAAGGCGACTCTGGTCCGAGCCTACCGCAACCCCCGGCCCGTGATCTCCAACAGCCAGGGCAACACCCGGGTCCGGCCGAACGGCAACATCTTCGTCGGCTGGGGAGACAAGAACGCCTGCACCGAGTTCGCTCCGGACGGCGAGGTCGTCTTCGACTTCACCTTCGCGGCGAAACAGGTTTCCTACCGTTGTTACAAAGACCAGTGGACCGGTGTCCCGACCGGCCCGATCGCAGTCAAGAGCGCCGAAGGCGAAACCGGGAGCCGGGTCTGGATGAGCTGGAACGGTGACACCCGGGTCGCGAACTGGCGGGTACTGGCCGGAGACTCGGCCGGGACCCTGGTCACCGTGGCGACAGTCCCCCGGACCGGTTTCGAAAGCACCGCCCACCTCGATCAGCCCTACGGCCTCTTCCGGGTCGTGGGACTCTCAGCCGGGGGCGAAGTGCTGGGTCGCTCCGGCCTCAACCGGCTCGGCCGGCTGACCCGCTGAAGCGCCGATCCCGCGAGAGTCAGCGCGGAGGGACCGGCAGCTGCTCGCGGCAGGCCACTCCCTTGCAGGCGGTCACCTGGTCCAGCTGCTCTCTCATGAAGGAGAGCGCCTCGGCGTAGCGAGGTGAGCCGGCCCGGTTCTCGAGTTCATCCGGGTCGGTGGCGAGGTCGTATAGCTCCTCGCCGCCCTGGTCGTAGCGGATGTACTTGTACCGGCCGAGCCGGAACCCGCGGTAACGAAGCGCCGGGGCATGGGCCGAGGCCGAGGCACCCTCGCCATCCTGCTGCGAGTTGATCGTGATCGCCATCGGCCGGCTGCTGCGCCGGGCCGGGTGCCGCCAGAACGGTTTCAGCGATCGGCCATCGACCAGGTAATCGGGCCGGGACCGGGCCAGCCTCATGATCGTCACCGGAACATCGATGTTGCCGACCACCTCGCGACTCACTCTGCCGCGACGGACACCCGGCCCCCGCACCGCCATCAGCGGCGAGGAGGAGTCCTCGTAGGGCATGAACTTGCCCCAGTCGTAGCGGTGTTCGCCGAGGAACATGCCGTGGTCGGAGAGCAGGAAGACATATGTGCGACGAAGTTCGCCGGACTGCCTGAGCGCGCGGAAGATAGCCCCGATCCCGTCGTCGACCGACCGCAGCGATTCCAGGTACCGGCGATAGGAGCGCTTCAGTCGACGGATCTCCCCGGCGCCCATCGGATCGGGGGCGAGGCTGCGGATCAGTTCCGGCTTGTCGGTGAAGTCGGCTTCGTTGAAGGCGGGTGGCCGCGGCAGCCGGGTCCTCGAAGCGGAGCCGAGGTGCCGGGTGGCGGGCTGGGGGCCGCGGGGCGCGGCGACATCGCCATGCGGCGCCTGGTAATCGACCTGGATGAAGAACGGCTGGCGGCGGCCTTCGCTCCGCTCGATCTCCCGTACAGCTCCAGCCGTCATCACATCCCCGAGGTAGCGGCAGGGCCCGGCCGGCCAGGCCTGGTCGATCTGTCCGGCACCACAGGTCGCGGGATCGATGCCGGGACCGCCCTGGCGGTAGTCCGGGTCACCGACCGGTCCGACCGCCCGGCCGTCGATGTTCAGTTCGTACCCGTAGAAGCGGGTTCCGGGCTTGTAGGCGGTGGTGAACCAGCGATCCCAGCCCGGCGGCACGGTCCGGTCGACCCGGTCGTTCTCTTCGTCGTAGTAGGAGTTCGTGAACTTGCCGAAATGCGCGGTCCGGTAGCCGTGACGGTTGAGAGTGACCGGCAGGTTCTGGCGGTAGATCGGGTGGTTCTGCCAGCCGGTCCAGCCGCCGTCGGGTCCGAGGTTCGCTTCGACGCCGCTATTCCACGGGTACTGGCCGCTCAGGAGCGAAGCCCGGGACGGGCTGCAGACCGGCGAGCTGGCGTAGTAGTTGCGGAACTCGGTGCCGCGGTTCAGGATCTGCCGTACCGCGTGAGGCATCACCGGTTTCAGGCCGCCGACCTCGCCGCGCAGCCGGGCCCGCACCGTCGCCGCGTTCTGATCGTCGGTCTGGATCACCACGAAGTTGGGCCGGGCGGCCAGCGAACGATCGGCCGGGCCGATCAGGAGCAGGGCCAGGGCAGCACCTGACAGGGCCGCCGCAGCGAGCCCGTAACGCCTCCCCCGAAATCGGGTGAGGGCGCTCAGTTGGATCAGCCTCCGGCGCCCAGCTTCTTGACTGCGTCGCGGAAGGTCTTGACCTCCAGCGAGGGCTTCTTGCGGCCGGCCAGCTTCTCGCCGTGACGGTTGACCCAGATCACCGGGACCTTCATCTTCAGGAGCGGAGCGACATCGGTGTCGTAGTTCGACCCGATGTGGAGCCAGCCCTTCTTGCCGCCGATCCGGCGGGCGCATTCCTTGAAGTGGGTGTCATCCGGCTTGTAGCTGCGGACCTGCTGAGCGGTGACCACGAGGTCGAGGTCGGTCCTCAGGTGACGGCGGGAGATGCCGAGCATCTTGTCGTCGATGTTGCTGATGATGCCGATGTTGTACTTCTTGGCCAGGCGGTCCATGGCCGCGTTGGCTTCCCGGAACGGCATCCAGTAGGCGACGCTGTCGGGCAGGAACTGGGCCCTCGATGGTTCCACTTCCCAGCCGATCTCACCGGCGACCTTGATGATCGTGCGGCGCAGTACCTCGGCGTAGAGTTCGTAGGAACCGGCCATGATTTCAGCCTGGACCTCGAAAAACCGGGCCATGAAGGCGTCATTGTCAAAACTGAAGCCGTCCTTCGCCGCCTCCTTGGCGCAGGCTTCGGAGATACCCTTTTCCCAGTCGATCAGGTCTCCGTAGCAGTCAGTGGTTACCCACTCGATGTTCTTCAGTGATGGCAGCGGCATGCGGGGAAGGCATTATGTCGAATAGAGTCCATCGTCGGCTTCGACGTGGCCGACCACGGCTTCCGGAGCACCTCGCCACCTAACTCCGAAAAGGTCATGGATCTCCTCGAATATCAGGGAAAAGAACTGTTCGCCCGCCACGGGCTGCCAGTCCCCAAAGGCGTTCACGCTTCAACTGCTGACGCCGCTGTAGACGCTTCTGAAACTCTCGGTTACCCGGTCGCCGTCAAGGCGCAGGTGCTGATCGGCGGCCGCGGCAAGGCCGGCGGCATCAAGATCGCCAAGGACGGAACCGAAGCCCACGAGTACGCCGGTGACATCATCGGCATGGACATCGTCGGCCCCCACGGTGAAGGACCTTTCAAGGTCCACGAACTCTGGGTCGAAGCCGGATCGGAGATCGAGTCCGAGTTCTACGCCTCGGTAATCCTCGACCGCTCGGCCAAGAAGCTGATGGTCATGCTCTCCCGGATGGGCGGCATGGACGTCGAGGCGATCGCCGCCTCCGACCCCGAGGCGCTGGTCAAGCAGCATGTCGACCCGCTTTCGGGGCTCGGCGAAGACGAGGCGAAGCAGATCGTCGCCCAGGCGAAGATCCCGGAAGAGGTCGCCGGGCAGGTCGCCGACGTGCTGGTCAAGCTGGTCGAGGTTTCCCAGGCCGAGGACGCCACCCTGATCGAGGTCAACCCGCTGATCGTCAACGCCGACGGCGAGGTGGTCCTGCTGGACGCCAAGGTGACGATTGACGGCAACGCGATGTTCCGGCACCCCGAACTCGAGGAACTCCCGGAGAGCGCCGACCAGGACCCGCAGGAGGCGATGGCCAAGGAGCGCGGCCTGACCTATGTCTCGCTCGACGGCAACATCGGAATCCTCGGCAACGGGGCCGGGCTCTGCATGAGCACCCTCGACGTGGTCGCCCAGGCCGGCGGCCGACCCGCCAACTTCCTCGACGCCGGCGGCGGATCGAAGGCCGAGGCGATCATCGATGCCCTCGAGGTCATCACCTCGAACCCCGAGGTGACCGCGATCCTCTTCAACATCTTCGGCGGAATCACCCGCTGCGACGAGGTCGCCCGCGGCATCATCGAGGCGACCAACAAGATCGGGCTGGAACTGCCGCTGGTGGTCCGTCTCGATGGCACAAACTCCGAGGAAGGCCTGGCCCTGCTGGCCGAGGCCGGACTCTCCAACCTGCACCACGAAGCCACCATGCTCGGCGCCGCCAAGAAGGTCGTCGAACTGGCCGGGAACTGAGGACTGACCCAATGAGCATCATCATTGACAACGACACGAAACTGGTCGTCTCCGGCCTGACCGGCCGCGAGGGCAGCTTCCACGGTCTCCGCAACCGCGACTACGGCACCCAGTTGGTCGCCGGCGTCACCCCCGGCAAGGGCGGCCAGGACGTCGAAGGCACCCCGATCTACAACACGATCAGGGAGTCGGTCGAAGAGGCCGGCGCCAACACCTCGATGATCTTCGTCCCGGCGAAGTTCGCCGCGGCCGCGATCAACGAGGCGATCGACTCGGGCGTCGAGACGGTGATCGCGATCACCGAAGGCATCCCGGTCATGGACATGCTGCCGACCTACTGGAAGGCACGCGAGAAGGGTGTCCGCCTGATCGGCCCGAACTGCCCCGGAGTCCTTTCTCCCGGCAAGGCCAACGTCGGCATCATTCCCGCCCAGTTCTTCGACCAGGGCAGGATCGGCGTGGTCTCCAAGTCGGGCACCCTGACCTACCAGATCGGCAACGAGCTGAAGCAGGCCGGCGAGGGCAACTCGACGATCGTCGGCATCGGTGGTGACCCGATCATCGGTTCCGACTTCATCGACATCCTCACCCTCTTCGATGCCGATCCGGAGACCGACCTGATCGTGATGGTCGGCGAGATCGGCGGCGACGCCGAGGAACGCGCAGCCGAGTTCATCGCGGCCGAGATCAGCAAGCCGGTGGTCGCCTACATCGCCGGATTCACCGCGCCCCCGGGCAAGCAGATGGGCCATGCCGGTGCGATCATCTCCGGATCTTCAGGCACCGCGAAGGCCAAGCAGGAAGCGCTCGAGGCGAAGGGTGTGAGGGTCGGCGAAAGCCCGACCGAAGCCGCCCGCATCGCCGTCGAAACCCTGCGCTCCCTCTAGCCCCGAACCAGCCCGCCAGCTCCGGGCCAGCATGAGCACGGACCCGGACCCCGAGAACCAGAAACAACATTCCTGGCTCAGGGTCTGGGCCGAAATTTCGGGTGCCTGGGCGATCTCACTCGCCTACCCGGTTTACTCGAACATCGCCTCCGGCCCCGAGGCCCTGACCTCGTACGGGCTGCGACGGCCGGACCTGCTGATCCTGATCGTCCTCGTTTCGCTGCTCGGACCGCTGCTGATCATGCTGGCCGAGCTGGCGATCCGGAGGCTCTTCGGCGAGCAGCCCCGACGAATCGTTCACGGCGTGGTGATCGGGGCGCTGCTCTCACTGGTCGTCTGGCAGTGGCTGCTCGGAAGTGATTCACCCGCACTGATCAGGAACCTTCTGCCGCTGCTCCTGGCCGGCCTGATCGCCTGGCTCTACGTTCGAACCGAGCTGGTCCGGAACTTCGTCCTGATCTTCAGCCTCGCGACGGTGGTCGTGATCGGAGCGTTCTGCCTTGACTACCCGATCAGGGACGAGGTCTTCCCCCACGAAGCGGCGGCATCGACCGGAGAGATCGAAGGAGCGACCCCGGTCGTGGTGGTCGTCTTCGACGAGCTGCCGCTGGCCGCGCTCGAGACCCCGGACGGGCGGATCGACCCCCGTTTCAGGAACTTCGCGATGCTGGCGCGGAAGGCCAGCTGGTACCCGGGGGCGCTCAGCGTCGCCGACCAGACCAACTTCGCCCTGCCTTCGATCCTGGCCGGGGCAGAACCGGACCATGCCGGTGGCCTGGAGCCGCCCTCACCCGGGCTCGCCAACTACCCGGACAGCATCTGCCGCATCGCCGAAGACGGTGGATACGAAGTTCATGCCTACGAACCGATCACCGATCTCTGCCCCCGGTCCTGGGGGGTCGGATCAAGGGTGACCGGAACCATCCGCCGCGCGGTCGGAGCCGACGACGATCCTCCCCTCGAGGACCAGATCGCCCCCGGTGACCTCGATCGCCGGGTGGCGAGAGCGATCGGCGCCCCCTTTGATCTGCCGTACTCGGGGTACGACGAAGACCGCCGCAAGGCCTTCGACGACTTCATCGACGGGCTGCCCGCCGAACTCAGGTCGCTGAGCGTGCTCCACATCGCCCTCCCGCATGTCCAGTGGATGTTCCTCCCCGACGGAAAGAGCTACCCGAACTTCCGCAGCCCGGCAGACAACCAGCTGGTTTCCCCGGACACGCAGCCCGAAGTCGATCGTGACGCCCAGCAGATGATGCTCCAGCTCCGGTACACCGACCGGGAACTGGGGCGCCTGATCCGCAAGATGAAGGAGAACGGCACCTGGGATGCCTCGCTTTTCGTGGTCACCGCCGATCACGGGGCCGGATTCCAGGTCGAAGGCAGCCGGCGGATCTTCGGCAGCTTCAATTCCGGCTGGATCGTGCCGGTGCCGCTGTTCATCAAGTTCCCGGGGCAGGAGCGGGGCCGGGTCGTGAAGGGGACGGTCGACGGCCGCTCGATTGCCCCCACCGTCCTCTCCGGGCTCGGGCTTGATCCGCCCGACGGCATGGAGGGAGCGGATCTGACCGGCCTGGATCGACTGCCGGCGAAGAAGCGGGCGACGATGGTCGGCACGATCGGTGGCGACTGGGAGATCGAGACGGCTACGGTCCGCAAGGAGCGGCTCGCCGCCAGCCGCTATCTGAACGGGCTGTTCGGGCGATCCTTCTACGCGCCCGGAGGTCATCCGGAGCTGATCGGCAAACCCCCCGGGGACCTGTCACCGGTTCCTTTCGCCGCCGAAGATCCTGCTCCCTACGGAGAGGTGGATGCCGCCTCGGACCAGATTCCCGCCTACTTCGGGGCCGCGCTCTCGCCACCCGGAAACCGGGATCCCGGACCGGTCGCCATCGCCCTCAACGGGACCGTCGTGGCAACCGCCCGCCCCTGGCAGGACGAGGACCTCTGGAAGGTCGGCGTGGTTCTGCCCGCCTCCGGTTTTCGTGATGGCTCCAACCGGATCGGGGTCCACGAGATCGGGACCTCCCGGTGACCGTCGCTATGATCGTCCGTTCCTGAAGACGTCCCAAAGGAACCCGATGCCAGACACGATCAGCTTTGCCCGAGGTGCCCCCAGTCCCGACCTGATTCCGGTCGAGGCAGTCCGCGTTGCGGCCGCCAAGGCACTCGAGGACGACTGGCAGAAGGCGCTCTCGTACGGCGTCGGGATCGGCCACCCCGGGCTCTGCGCCTGGATCGCCGACCGCCACGGCATCGCCGCCGAACAGGTGATGACCACCAACGGTTCGCTCGAAGCCGGCGCGATGCTGTTCCGGCACCTGCTCTCCCCCGGGGACCGGGTGATCGTCGAACAGCCGAGTTACGACCGCACCCTGCTGCTGCTCGAACAGATCGGTGTCACATTCGTGCCGGTGCCACTCGAAGCGGACGGGATCGATGTCGACGCGGTCGAGAAGGCGCTGGAGCTAGGGCCGATCAAGCTCGCTCACATCATCCCCAACTTCCACAACCCGGCCGGCTGCACCCTCTCCGAGGAGAAGCGCCGCCGCCTGGTCGCGCTCGCCGCCGAGCATGACTTCGTGATCTTCGAGGACGACCCCTACCGCGAGCTGCCCTTCGGTGAGGACCCGCCCCCGACCATGCTCTCGATGGATCAGGCCGACAAGGTGATCCACGCCTCCTCCTTTTCAAAGACGGTCAGCCCCGGTGTCCGGGTCGGCTACCTGGCCGGTCCCGATCACGAGATCGCGCGCCTGGCCAAGATCGCCAACGAGAACTACATCTCGCCGAACATGCTTTCCGGTTCGCTGGTCCTCGAGCTCTGCCAGTCCGGTGTGCTCGACGACAACATCGCCAAGTGCAAGGTCGCCCTTCAGGAGCGCCGCGACGCGCTGATCACCGCCCTCGAGAAGCACATTCCCGAAGCCACCTTCGTGGTGCCGGGCGGCGGCTACTTCCTCTGGGCTGACCTGGCCGAGGGCCGCGACACGGTCGAGATCGCCGCTAAAGCCAAGGAAGCAGGGGCCCCGTTCATCCCCGGAGTCGACTTCATGCTCGACGCCGGCCAGGAGAGCCTCCGCTTCTCCTTCGCCTCGGTCCCCCCCGAGCACATGGACGAAGGCATCGCCCGCATCGCGAGTTGCCTATAACCGAGCCCCTCCCAACCATTCGTTTCTTCGAGTGGGAGGGGCGGGTTCAGATGGGAGCGCCGGCGCAGACCGGCGCGACTGCAGAGGTCGCGTCAGCGACCGTAGCGATCGTCTGAAAGGACGAGCTGGTCCGGGAGGGCTGCCCTTGGGGGCGGGGCCGGGTCGGCGCGGACCGTTACCGTTTCGGCGACCGTGCGGGTGACTTCATGCTTGCCGTCGGGTGACTCGATCAGGACCGATTCCTCGTCCTTGGCAGTGACCGTGCCTTCGAGTCCGGGCCGGAGGCCGATCTTCATCAGGTAGTGGAGCAGGCTCTCGGCCTCGTTCTCGAAACGGAGCACGACCACCTTGGCGCCGAGATCGACGTCGGCCAGCGGCGCTCCCTCCTCGCGGACACCGTCGATCGGGTGACCATGCGGGCAGGTGTTGGCCTCACCGATCGCCGCCCGCATCCGTTCCTCGAGAACCGGGGACATCGCGTGCTCGAGCCGCTCGGCTTCTTCGTGGACCTCATCCCACGGGATGCCGAGAACGTCGGTGAGGAAGCGTTCGATCATCCGGTGGCGGCGGGTGATCTGCTCGGCTTCGACCCGGCCGTCGTCGGTCAGGTGGAGGATCTTGTCGGCGCTGCGGGTCACATACCCGTCGCGCTCGAGGCGCTTGATCATCTCGTGGACGGTCGGTGGCGAGAGCTGCATCGCCTTGGCGATGTTGGCGCCGGTGATCGGCAGCCCTGCTTCCATCAGCCAGAAGATCGTCTGGAGATATTCCTCTTCGGCAACCGTTGCGTCGGACATGAACTGATCCTAGGCCATGAGGGACGTGACCACTGCCTCGTAGAAGCCGGCCCCGTTGCGCGCCTCGGTCACCTTCGCGTTCGGATAGCGGCTCATCGCCTCTTTCACCCCCGGGTCCTTTTCCGGCCCGTTGGCAACCACGAAGAAGGTGCCGACCGCCGGGGCGACCTCGAGGTCCTCGAGCGAGTCACCGACCGCGATCGTCTCTTCGGGGGCGTACCCCCGGGCCCGGGAGTGGGCGGCGACCGCATTTGCCTTGGAGACCGCCTTCGGCACCAGGTGGTAGCAGTGGGCCTGCTCGATCCCTTCCATCCGGCGGTGGATCGCGCCGTTGTCGAGCAGCCGCAGATCTCCGTGACCGTTTTCCTTGAGCAGGGCGTTCGCCTCGGCCGGGTCGACCTCGCCCCGGAATAGGTGCGACATCTCCCGGTCGAGGTGCCAGGGATCATGAAACTCGAGGTGGCCGTCAAAGGTCTCGAGCAGGAGTTCGGGCACGCCGCGCTCGCTCATCTGCTGAACCGGGGTCTGGCCGGGCTCGAGTTCGAAGTCGCCGAGCAGCAGGGTCGTTTCCTGATCGATCGAGAAGGCCGCCCCGGCATCGAAGATGAACGAGCTCTGGCCGATGATCCGGGCGTCCTCGTGAACCTGGGCCCGGCGGCGGCCGGACATGATCACGACCTCCACCCCGGCCCGGGAACAGGCCTCGAGCCCGCGGGCCTGGGAAAGCGAGAAGTTGCCTTCCTCATCGGCGAAGAGGGAGGCGCCCGCCCCGAGCAGGGTGCCGTCGAGATCGGTGTAGACGCAGCGCAGGCTCATCACTCCGTCACGCTAGCGGTGACGCAGGTTTCGTGTCATCACGACGGCAAACCTGCGGCACCAGTTCGGTCCTCCGGAATCAGGCTCCGGCCCGAACCGTGGCGAAGGCCGGCCGGAAGGTCACTTCCGGCCCGGTTCCCGCCACCGCCTCGAGGCGGCCGGTGTCCTCACGGCCGATCCGGTCGAGGGTTTCAGCCAGGGCCGCGATCACCTCGGATGACATCCCGGCCAGCGCGGCCAGCGACTGGTGGGCGTTGCGCTTGGTCCCGAGTTCGACCTGGGCCATCCCCTCGATGCCGACCCGGTCCCAGACCTCGATCAGCATCGCGATCTCGACCCCGTAGCCGCAGGCAAAGGGAACCTGTTCCAGGAGCTCCCGGCGGGCCGCCACCTCCCCGGCGAGGGGCTGGTCGAAGGCGAGCAGCTCCGGGGCGAGCCGGGCCAGCAGAGGCCGGGCTGCCAGCTCGGTGACCCGGCCACCCCCGGCCGGCTCCTCGCTTTCCCCGTAGCGGAAGGGGCGCTGGTAGCGACCCTTGACGAAGTGCTTGCCGGGATCGGTCAGCGGTCCGACCAGCCCGGTTATGTAGTGGCGGCCGAAGTCGGCGATGTCGCCGTCGATGTAGATGACGATCTCGCCGGTCACCGCGGCGAGTGCCCGCCACATCGCGTCACCCTTGCCCCGGCAGGGTCCGAAGCCATCGACCAGTTCGTTCTCCGAAACCACCTCGGCCCCGGCCTCCCTGGCGACCGCAGCGGTGCCGTCGGCGGAGTCGGCGTCAACCACCAGGATCTGCGCGACCAGCCCGTCCTTGGCCAGCACCTGAAGCTCAGCCACCGTGGCGGCGATCGTCCCGGCCGTGTCCCGGGTCGGAATCACCACGCTGACCGTTTCCCGCAGCTTGCGGCTGATCTCCGCAGCGGCGAAGTCCCCGTGGTTGAAGGTGTCTAGCATCGTCATCGTGACCTCTCTGCCGGGAACACTACGCACCGCCGCTGGCGAGATCAACGTGGAGCGTCCGGTGATCGTCGGCGTGGTCAACGCCACCCCGGACTCCTTCTCCGACCGTGGCGACCGCAGCACCGCCGGCTCGATCCGCCAGGTCGAGGAACACCTCGCAAACGGGGCCGGGATCATCGAGATCGGCGGCGAGTCGAATGTGACCAACCGGCCCGCGGTCAGTCCCGGGGAGGAGATCGACCGGATCCTGCCGGTGGTCAGCGCGGCCGCCGAAGCCGGGGCGATCATCTCGGTCGACACCTACAAGCCGGCCGTCGCTGAAGCCGCCCTTCAGGCCGGCGCGGCGATCATCAACGACATCAGCGGTGGCGGCAACCTCGAACTGATGGGTGTGGCCGCCGAGGCCGGCGCCGGAGTGGTCTTGATGCACACGGTGGTCGAACCGAAGACCCAGCGCTGGGACGAAGCCGCCTACCCGGAGGGGATCACCGCCCATCAGCTCGCCTTCTTCGAGGAGCGGTTCGAGACTCTGGCCGGCCTCGGGATCGGGCGCGATCAAATCGTCGTCGATCCGGGCCCGGACTTCGGCAAGACGCCCGCCCAGACCGTGGACTCCCTGCGCGGGCTGCCCGAACTCTGCGGGCTCGGCTGCCCGGTGATGCTGGCCGTCTCCCGCAAGGACTTCATCGGTGCGATCAACCACCGCCGGCCCTCGGAAAGGGGGCCCGGAACCTTTGCCGCCCTCGCCTTCGGCCTCGATTGCGGTGGCCGCCTGCTCCGGGTTCACGACGTGGCGGGAACCCGGGACTTCGTTCAGGTCTGGGAGTCCCTCCGGGGCGAGCTCGAGGTCGATCCGGCCCTGCGGATCGCCGAGGAGATAAGGCGCGAACCCGCCAAGGGCGATGTCTGAGTCGCTGCTTTCCTCCGGATGGTCGATCGCAATCGACCCGGCCCGGCGCGATGGGCGGATCGTCGAGAGCGCCTCCGAGCCGTCTGCCGAAGCAAGGTTCGAACCGTTCCCGGACTCCCTCGATCCGGGGCTTTCAGCCGCTCTTGCCAGGACCGGGATCAACCAGCTCTACCGCCACCAGGCCGAGGCTTTCGAGGCGGCGGCTGAAGGCAACGTGATCCTCACTACGGCCACGGCTTCGGGCAAGTCGCTGGCCTTCAACCTGCCGGTCCTGAACGCGATCGCCGCCGACCCCAAGACGCGGGCACTCTATCTCTACCCGACCAAGGCCCTGGCCCAGGATCAGGCCCGGGCCCTGGCGAAGCTGGGTGCTCCGAACCTGCGGCTGGCGATCTATGACGGCGACACTCCGAAGGACGAGCGGCCGGCGATCCGCCGCAAGAGCAACCTGGTCCTGACCAACCCGGACATGCTCCACGTCGGGATCATGCCCCACCACCGCGGTTGGGGCGATTTCTTCGCCAACCTCGACTGGGTGGTGGTCGACGAGGCGCACACCTACCGCGGGGTCTTCGGCTCGCATGTGGCCAATGTGCTGCGGCGCCTGAGGCGGCTGGCCCGCGCCTACGGCCGGGAACCCCGCTTCGTGATGGCTTCGGCCACGATCGCCAATCCGGGTGAACTGGCCGAAAGGCTGACCGGCACCCCGGCCCGCCTGATCGACGAGGACGGAGCACCCCGGGCCGGGCGGGAGATCCGGATCTGGAACCCGCCCCTGGTCAACCCGGCGATCGGTGCCCGCCGCTCCGCCCTGGCCGAGGCCGCCGACCTGCTGGCCGACCTGGTCTCCCATGAGGTGCGGACGATCTGCTTCCTCAAGTCCCGCAAGGGGATCGAGCTGATCCGCAAGTTCGCCGCCGACCGCCTGACCGAACGGGGCCGGCCGGACCTGGCCGAGCGGATCGCGCCTTACCGGGCCGGCTACACCCCGGCCCAGCGTCGAGAGATCGAGGCGAAACTCGTCTCCGGCGAGCTGCTCGGGGTCGCTTCCACCGATGCGCTGGAGCTGGGCATCGACATCGGCGGGCTGGACGCGGCGATCTGCGTCACCTTCCCCGGAACCGTCGCGGGGATGAAGCAGATGTGGGGCCGGGCCGGGCGCCGCGAGCGTGGACTGGCCGTTTATGTGGCAGGGCCGGACGGCCTCGACCAGTACTTCTGCCGGCACCCGGACGAGTTCCTCGAGCGACCGGTCGAGGCCGCGATTCTCGATCACCTCTCGCCGGAGATCCGGGACCAGCATCTGGTCTCGGCGGCCTTCGAGTTGCCGCTGACTCCCGAGGACGAGGAGTTCTTCGGCCCCGGACTCGAGGATGTCGGCCAGGCCCTGGTCCTGCGCGGGGAGCTGCGAAAGGCCGGCAAGGGGCTGGTCCCGCGACGGGCCGGGTTTGCGGCTTCCGACGTTTCCCTTCGCTCTTCCTCGGTCGGGGACGTGGCGGTGATCGACCGCGGTTCGGGCGAGGTGATCGGCACGGTCGAGACCGGCCGGGCCTTCAGCACCATCCATCCGGGCGCCGTCTACATGCACCTCGGCCAGTCATGGGAGGTCGAGCAGCTGGACCCGGTCGAGGGCCAGGCGATCGTCCACCGCTTCGAAGACGAGTGGTACACCCGGCCGAAGGTCGAGACCGAGATCTTCATCGACAAGGTGCTCGAAGAGAAGGAGGTCTGCGGGGTGAAGCTCAGCTTTGGCCGGATCTCGGTCACCGACCAGGTGATGGCATACCAGCGGATCCTCAGTGCCGACGGCGAGGCTTTCGACCTGGTCGACCTCGACCTGCCCGAGCAGGAGTTCGCAACCCGCGGGCTCTGGTACGAGGTGCCGGATGAGTTCATCGACGGCCTCGCCCTGAACGAGATGCTGGGTGCCCTGCACGCGACCGAACACGGCCAGATCGCCGTGCTGCCGCTGATCGCCATGTGCGACCGCTGGGACATCGGCGGTCTCTCGACCAACCTCCACATGCAGACCGGCACCCCGACCATCTTCATCTACGACGGCCACCCGGGCGGTATCGGACTGACCAAGCGGGCCTTCGATCTCTTCCCCCGTCTGGTCGGCGATGCCCTCCGCCTGATCGCTGAGTGCCCCTGCGATTCCGGTTGCCCCTCTTGCGTTCAGAGCCCCAAATGCGGGAACCTGAACGAGTCGCTCTTCAAGGCCGGTGCGGTCAGCCTGCTGGAAGCGATGGCGTCGGGTGAAAGCAAACGAGGGAAGGCGAGCTGATGCGAAGGATCGAAGGCAGCAAGGGCGAGATCGTGATTCACGAGTGGGCCCCGGTCGGTGAACCCGGCTACGTCGTGCTGCTGGCCCACGGGTACGCCGAGCATGCGGGCCGACATGCCGAGCTGGCCGAGCGGCTGGAACAGGACGGCGCCGTGGTCTACGCCCCGGACCACTGGGGCCATGGCTACTCGGGCGGCGACCGTGCCCTGGTCGACGAGGCCGATGTCCTGCTAGAGGATTTTTGCCGGGTCTACGACCTCGCGAAGGCGGAGCACCCGGACCTCCCCCTCCTGCTGATCGGCCACTCGATGGGCGGTCTGCTCGCCACCCTCTTCCTCCAGGAAGCCGGACGCCCGGTCGATGCGGTCGTGCTGTCCAGCCCGCTGCTCGGCGGCAACCCTGGTCTCGAAGCGCTGCTGGAGCTGGACGAGATCCCCGAGATCCCGATCGACCCCTCGGTCATCTCCCGGGACGAGATCGCCCAGGACGCCTACCTGAACGACGAGCTGGTCTACCACGGTCCCTTCCGCCGCGAAACCCTGGAAGGCCTCGTCTCAACCGTCGCCCGCGCCCAGGAGGGTCCCGGCTTCGGCGAACAGCCGCTGCTCTGGCTTCACGGCGAGGGCGACATGCTGGTCCCCTTCGACCCCACCCGCGAGGTGGTCGAAAACCTGGCCGGCCCGGGAACCGAGAAGAAGACCTACCCGGAAGCCCGCCACGAGCTCTTCCACGAAACCAACAAAGACGAAGTCTTCACCGACGTCTTTGAGTTCATAGGCCGCAAGATCGAGACTTAGCCAGACAGAGCCCCTCCCAACCATCAGCTAATGCGAGTGGGTGGGGCGGGTTGAACTGGGAGGGCGGGTCGGACCCCGCCCGACTACTTGTGGCGAGTGGCGAGGGCCGGGATCGAACCGGCGACACCACGATTTTCAGTCGTGTGCTCTACCAACTGAGCTACCTCGCCAAGGACGGACAGGCTATCGGGAAACGCGCCTTCAGCGACGCTTCGCAGGCCGCTTCAGGAGCAGAGTCGACTTCGCCTTGAGACCCGAGGTCGATGCGGTGATCACCGCTTGCCCTCCTGCTCTGGATCCTGCAGTCACTTTGACCTTGCGGGTGACCGTGGTTCCCGCGGGAACCGGCACCTTCAGGGTCCTGCGGATCGACACCCGCCGGTTGCTCGAGCCGAAACGGATCAATTGATCGGCTGGCTCGTCACCTGTGTTCCTCAGGCTCAGGGTGAGCACCCGGCTGCTTCCAACTTTGAGGTTCGCCCGTGGCGGATTCAGCTTCAGCCCGGTGATCTCCGCCTGCCCGTCTCCGCCTTTGGGGCAACCGCCACAGGGGTGTTGCGGTTCCTCCCAGCCTGGCGGAAGGCAGTACAGCAAGAGACTCCCGGCATCCGGGCATTCGGGCGGATCGACGATGTGCCAATCGGGAAAGTCGGTTATCTCGGTGCTGCTGTTGGCCAGCCAGATGCCGCCGATGGGCTTCAGGAATCCGCCCAGCACATTGCAGACGTCCTGCCCGCCGACCTCGGCGACGATCGCCGGCTTGGTGCGCCATGCGCCAGCCAAGGCACCGTCGGTAAGTGAACCTGGATCGGCGAAGGCCTTGCCTGGATGGGGCCATTCAGCGACGGTCGAGAACTCCATGGAGAGCGGCGCGAGACGGCAGGAGAGTGATCCGGTTCCCAGATCCACCCCGACGTCCTTCGAGACTTCTTCCAGATCGTCGACACCCAACTTGAGCGCCATGCTCAGGTCCAGCGTCATGTCGCCCGTGGAGGGGTCGAATTTTCCGCTGCCCTCTTCGGTCAGCGCCAGTTCGGCGTCAATCGGGAACGGGCCGGGGTCGAAGGTGAACGTAACCGGGTCGAGACCGTCTTCGGGCACCGAGAAGTTGCCTTGGTCGTCGGTGTAGGTGCCGTTCAACTGGAGGGGGTCCGCCGGTGGCTTCGTGACCAGCGAATCTATGTCCCCGGCAATGTGGGTGCCCAGGTAGAGAGCGACGTAATTGAACTCGAGACTGATTGGTTCTCCGACCGTGGAAGCGTTCGCCTGTCCGGCGATCGCCAGCGAAGCGAAGCTGGCCAGGACCAGCCCGACGATTCTCCCTCTCAGGTGGTGCGACTTCATGTCTGGATAAATCCTATCCCGGAACGAGGAAGGGCCCCGGATTTCTCCGGGGCCCTTTCTCAACCTTCGGAAGTGTTGCCTTGCGGCGCTACTTCTTGACGGTCAGGGTGGACTTGCCGGACTTGCTGCCGACCTTGGCGGTGATGGTCGCCTTGCCCTTGGCCTTCTTGGTGGCCGAGACCGTGACCTTCTTGCTGACGGTCTTGCCGGCACCAACGGTCACCTTGACCGACTTCAGCACCTTGACCTGCTTGTTGCTGGACTTGAGAGTCACAGTCGCAGTGGTCGAGGCGTCGCCCGAGTTGGTCACCTTGACGGTGATGGTGGCCTTCTTGCCCTTCTTGATCTTGCCCTTGGCCGGGGTCACAGCAACCTTGCTGATGTTGGCCTTGGGAACCTCGATCGGAACGCAGTTGGGCGGGGTTCCGGTGAAGCCCTCTTCGCAGACGGGCGGCTCCGGCTCCTCGCAGTTCGGCGGGGTGCCGACCAGGCCGTCTTCCTCAGAGGTGTAGACCGGCGGGACCGGACCGGTCGCGTCGGGCATGTCGGTGACCGGGGTGGTGCTGTTGGCCAGCCAGATGCCGCCGACCGGCTTCAGGAAGCCACCGATGATGTTGCAGACCGACTGGTCGCCTTCGGTAGCGACGATCGCCGGCTTGGTGCGCCATGCGCCAGCCAGGCTGCCGTCGGTGAGGGCTTCCTTGTCAGCGAACGCAGAACCCGGATGCGGCCAGCCATTGCCGGTCGAGAACTCAACCGCGAGCGGCGAGAGCTTGCAGGCCAGGGCGCCCGTGCCGAGCGGGATGCCGACTTCCTCGGACAGAGCCTCGAGGTCATCAACGCCGAGGGTCAGCGAGAGGCTGAGATCAACGGACATCGCGCCAGTGGCTTCGTTGTAGTTGCCGGTGCCGTCCTTGGTCAGGCCGATTTCGCCCTGAATGTTGACGACATCGAGGTCGACGTTGACCGGCGGGAAGACCAGACCGGTGTCCTTCGGCACGGTGAAGTTGCCGTTGGTGTCGGTGTAGGTGCCGTTGATGCCGATCGGATCAGCCGGCGGCTCGAGAACGAGCGAGTCGACGTCACCGGCGACGGTCGTGCCGACGTAGAGGCCGACATAGTTGAACTCGGGGCTAACTGTTCCCCCGACGGTTGATGCCTTGGCGCTGTTGGCGCCAATGGCCAGACCCAGAGCCATGAAGGCAGCAGCGGCCAGCAATGCGCTGACGGCAACCTTCACGCCCTTGATGGGGTCCGGCCGATTGTTTTCTCCCTAGACGCAGCGGGGTCCCTGCTCTTTACATTTTCCCGACGACCAGATGGCCGTCCTCCCTGTAGTCCCCGTGCGATTCCCGTCGAGGTGACGGAGATCACACAAGTCCAATATTGGCGGCAGCATACCGAACCAGGCCGCATTTCGCAAACAAACGGTTTCTGGATGTTTACGCCCGGTCTACCTGCGTGAGGAAGCCAGGTGAATGAGCCAGCCGGCGAGGATGCTGATCAGCAGCGCGGGGAGGTAGAAGAAGAGCGCGGCGACCATTTCGTCACCGGCCCTTTCCATGTCTCCGGGGACGATCGGTTCGGCGTTCAGCAGTCCGGCCAGAATCGCCGGAATGAAGATGACCGGGAGGATCACGAGGTTCCGGGCGACAAGACCCATGGCCAGGAGTGAAAGCAGCTGAGCGGCGTTGGCTACGGTCACAACCGGGTTCTCCCATGGCTGGTACTGGAGGTTGACCACGGTCGCGACGACGAAGACCAGGAGCAGGACGAGCGTCGCGGTCAGTCTGTAAGAGCCGGCTTCGCCGCTTTCCTGATGACTGCCCGGGGTGCTCTCCATGGGCCGAGGAACCCCGTGAAAGCCGGCCGGTTACGCGAACCTAGAAAGCGGCGTAGCCCCAGTCCCAGTGGATCCGGTCGATCGGGTCGGCGATCACCTTGTTCTTCTTCCCGCCACCGCCGACCGTGATCTTGTCGAACTTGCCGTTCCTGGCCTTGAACACGTCGATCCCTTCGCGACCGAGGAAGGTGATGCCGCGATCCTTCGGACCGATCAGGACGTCGTTCTTCCTGGTGCCTTCGAGGCCTTCCCAGTCATCGGCGAACCGGAACGGCTTCGGGCAGGGTCCGGACATATACCGGGCAGACCCGGTCCGCATCGAGGCCCAGACCCCGCGCTTCAGTCCGGCGAAGACGACCCCGTCGCGCACCCCCGGGCCGCCCTTCACGTTTCCGCCGACGCACATCACGGTCATGTGAACCGTGTCCGATCCCGGGCCCGCGTCCAGGGTCGAGTCGGCGGTCATCCAGATCTGGTCGTTGTTGCCGGCCAGCCGGCCGCGCTCGACCCCGAAGGTCACCTCGCGGCTTTCGGCTCCGCTCAGTCCGTCGAGGCCCTCGCCCCCGTCGATGATCGTGTTCATGTGCTCCGGGATCGATTCCAGGTTGACCTGGTCGTCACCGGTGCCGGCGGAGACCACGGCGATCGACAACAGGTCGGGGTCGACCGGACATTCGTAGGTGCCGGACTCGACCTGCAGGCAGGAGCCCGAGACCAGGGCCTCGCCCGCGGTCTCGACCACGAAGGCCTGCGCCTTCCGGTCGTAGGAGAAGTCGATCTCGTCTTCACCATCCGAGCCGAGCACGAGCGGCACCCCGTCGTCGGCCAGTTCGATCACTTTCTGGCCCGGGGCCGGGACCTGGTCGGCGTCATCAGGGCCGCAGTTCGGCCAGACCTCGGAGCTTCCCTGGACCGAACATCCGTCGTTGCCAAGACCGCCGTCGACCCGGTTGCCTCTCCGGCCACCGATCTGGTCATCTCCGGGACCACCCTCGATCAGAACGTCGCCATCGCGGCCGGTGATCCGGTCGTCGAAGGCCGAACCGATCAGGTGCTCGATCGAGACGATCACCGGGTCCTCGCCCTTGTCGCCAGCGGCGGCGTGGCCGAACTGGCTGTTGCCGCCGAGGTCGATGTACATCCCGTTCTCCTGCCGGTTCCAGCCCGGCGGGATCTGGCCCATGTAGGAGAGCGTGTCGCGGCCGCCCTGGCCGTAGATGGTGGCCCGGCCGATCGCCGAGCGGATGATCGTGTCATTGCCGGGGCCGCCGTAGATCTTCTTGATCCCGGAGAGGGCGATCATCGTGTCCGGCCCGGTCGAGCCGTAGTACCAGTCGTCGCCTTCGGCCCCGTCCATGTAGGCGCCGTTGGAGTTCCTGCCGCCGCTGCGAAGGTCGAGCCGGTCGTTGCCCCGTTCGCCGAAGAGCCGGTCCTTGCCCTTGCCCTTGCTGGCCGCATACAGATAGTCGGTGCCGTCGCCGCCGTAGATGTCGGTCCGGGCGCTGCCGGCCGAGTGCAGGTAGTCGAGGCCGCGGTTGCCCTTGAGCAGGTTCGGCTTGCTGTCGGTGCCGCCGCCGTAGTCGAAGACGGTGTCGATGTCCATGTTGCCGGAGTAGCTGTCCCGGTCCCGGGCTCCCCGCGTCACCTTCTTCGGACTGAGGTAGGCGGTGGTGTGCCCTCGCCCGCTCACCGTCACCCGGTCGTTGCCGAGTCCGGTCCATACGGTCCGGTCGAACCGGCCCTTCAGGGTTCCGGTGAGCAGCACCTTGTCATCGGCCGAACCGAGCTCGACCTTGCTGGTCCCGGCCGCCCCGAGTTTCAGGACAACCGCCGCGCCCCTGCCGCAGATCAGATTCCCGCCGGCCGCCTTCACCTTCACCGGCTTGCGGTTGGTCAGCACAACCGCCTGCCCGGCCTTCACCTTGCCACCCGACTTCAAGACCCGCGCCTTCTCGCCCAAGCAGCTCGCCGCACCCGCGGAGGAAACCCCGGACGCGAGCAGCATCAAACCAGCGATGGTGAGAAGACCCACCAGGAGCATCGAGAACCGGCGCTGAATCCCCCGGGGGTTCATCAGCGACCACCTGATTTCCGGATCTCCCCGCTGACCCGAACCTCGGCAGGCTTCCATCGCCTGGGAATCATTCGAACCCGGAAGGTCGCTTCGAAGCGGGCGTTACCAGTCGCCCAGCTCAGATCGCACCGGCGCTGGAGGCGGCCAAGCTTCCCGGAGCAATCGACCTTGCGATCGTCAAGGCCCCGCCAGGGACGGCCCATTTCAGTCTTCACCTTCGCGATCGAGTAGCGGGACGCGGTAGCACTGTCCAGAAAGGCCCTTACGAAGTGCCAGTTGGTTGGCGGATCTTTCGGTTCGGCCGAGGCAACCACGTACTTGTTCCACGACCGGCAAAGCAGGATCGGTCCCCTGGGGATCGAGAAGTCCAGGGTACTGGCCATTCCGAAAACGCAGGAGTAACCGAGGAAGATTCCGTGGAGTCCGTAGACCGGGCGCTCGGAATAGGAGAGAAATGCCTCCCGGGTTACTGCTCGAGCCTTCTCGCAACTGGTCTTGCTCCGGGCGATTTCGATTCGGAACGTGGAGACGGCTTCCGTGCCCGGACAAGCGACCGGCCGCTGACCGGCGCGGGCCGCTCCCGGCAACATCGTCAGACCAAGGATCAACCCCATCAGGGCCGCTAGTACCGTTCGTCTGATTGGGCTGTTCCTGGAACGCGAGATCCGGCGGTTCTTCCGAGCTTCATGCCCGACTCCCGGTCGAGGCTCTTGCCTGTAAGTCATCGTTCCCTGTGCTGTAGGTGCTTGGTACGAGGCTCGAGATTACTTCGATCTCGCCAAATCAGACAAAGAAAACCGCACAACGATCAAAGGTTGCGGGAACGGTCCGACGCCGATCCACTCAAAGCGACGTCAGCGGGACCCCGATGATCTCGAGGCGGCGAGTCAAGCCACCGAGCGCGAAGTCGCGGATCTCCTCACCGCTGACTCCCAGGGCGTCCAGGTCGGGTCCACCCGGCTCCTCTGAAGGGGCCAGGGACTGGGCGACCGAAGGCAGGAGGCGACGAAGCATCTCCCTGATCGCTCCCGGGGCCAGCCCTGGTTCCTCGCGAACGGACTTCCGGAGGAACCAGACTCCGTAACCGATGTGGCGGGTCTCGTCGTGGTGGATTTTCGAGTAGCCGTCGACGAAGCCCGGGAGCATCTCATGACTCTTCAGGTAGTCGGTTACGAACCGGAAAGTCGTTAGTCCCAATGTGCTCTCGAGAATCAGGTGATAGAGCGTGACGAACCGGACTTTGGTGGCGAGATCGCCCGGGTTAGCCACGAGCTGTTCATGCGCCTGCACCAGCTCGACGTCGAAGATCTGCCTGAAGGCGGGCGAGATTTGCTCCCGGGACCGGGCCACGTGTTCGGCAACCTTTCCCGGATCGGCAATTACTTCGTCCTGGAAGCGTGCGTAGAACTGCATGTGACGGGCCTCGTCGACCTGCTGGGTCGCGAGGAAGCTCGCTTCCTCCTCCGAACCATGAGCGCCAACCAGTCCGGAGAACTTGGTGGTGATTCGTTCCTCGGCCACCATCAGGGAGGCGAGTACCCAGTGGATCAGTGCCCGGTCCCGCTCCTCCATCCGGGACCATTGATCCTGATCCCTTGAGAGGTCGATCTCGAACGGGTTCCACTGTGCCGCTTCCCACCTCCGGTAAAGGGTCTGAGGGTCATTCAGTTGAATCTCGTCGTCAGTCACGATGGAATCGTCCCGGAGCTGTGAGCGTCACTGACACAGCTTTCGTTTCGAGGGGCCCAGCCAACGCCCGCTCCTTCTAGCTCAGCCATGCGCTCAGTTCCTCCAGTTCTTCGGGGTTGACGTAGTAGTAGGCCCAGAGTCCCTGGCGTTCGGAATCCACGATCCCCGCGTCTCTCAGCTTTTTCAGGTGGTGAGAGAGCGTCGACTGGCTCACATCGAAGAGGGGCACGAGCTCACAGACACAGACCTTCCCCGCGTGCTTGCGAAGAACGTCGACCAAGGTGAGCCGGATCGGATCGCCCAGAGCCTTGGCGATCTTTGCCATCCGTTCTGCCTCGGCACGATCGACATCCGGGTAGACGACCGGCTCGCAGCAGGGCTGGCCGTTCGGGCTCTTCTGTTTGGGAGTGAGGGTCAGTTCGGAGCTCATCGAAATCCATCGAATCAGTTCGATTGACATTTGTCAATAGATACGATGATTGTCAATAGAGCAATCCAGGCTTGGGAGGCCAGTGGATGTCACGCAAGCTGAGAGTTGGAATCAACGGATTCGGACGCATGGGGCGGCTCGCCCTGAGAGCGGGCTGGGATGCCGATGAACTCGATTTCGTCCAGATCAACGAGATTGCCGGGGGACCGGAGTCCGCGGCCCACCTGCTCGAGTTCGACTCGGTCCACGGACGCTGGCGACAGGGCGAGATCGAAGCGCTCGAAAGCTCCATCCAGGTCGCCGGTACCGAGCTGACCTACAGCTCCGGAGATCGACCTGAAGCTGTCGACTGGTGCGCAGAGGGCGTTGACCTGGTGATCGAGGCGACCGGGAAGTTCCGCACACCCGATCTTCTCGCGCCTCACTTTGACCGGGGTGCCCATAGCGTCCTCGTCGCCGCACCGGTCAAAGAGCAAGGGCTCAACATCGTGTACGGAGTTAACGACTCCGACTATGACCCCGGTCGCAATCGGATCGTCACCGCTGCCTCCTGCACGACCAACTGCCTTGCCCCCGTGGTGAAGGTCATCCACGAACAGATCGGCATCCGGCACGGATCGATCACCACCCTCCACGACCTGACCAACACGCAGGTTGTCGTAGACGCTCACCACAAGGACCTCAGACGAGCCAGGTCCGCCGGCACTTCGCTGATTCCGACTTCCACCGGATCGGCAACCGCCATCGGAATGATCTTTCCCGATCTTGTCGGGCGTCTGGACGGGCTGGCCGTGAGGGTTCCACTTCTCAATTCCTCAATCACCGACTGCTGTTTCGAGGTCGATCGCTCAACGAGCGTCGAAGAGGTCAATGGCCTCCTCCGGGATGCCGCCCGCAATGAGCTGGAAGGGATCCTCGGCTTCGAGACAAGGCCGCTCGTTTCCGTCGACTTCAAGGGTGATCCACGATCGGGGATCGTGGACGGAACCTCGACCCGGGTGATCGACGAAACGCAGGTCAAGATCCTCGCCTTCTACGACAACGAGTGGGGATACGCGAACCGCATGATCGACATCGCCAGGATGATTGCCCGCGCTTCAACCAGGGACTGAGCGTTGGCGGGCACCGCTCGAAGAGAAGGGGACCTCCGGAATTACATCCTGGTCACCGGCGCATACTGGGCCGACACCCTCGCCGACGGTGCGAGCCGCATCCTCGTCCTCTTCTTCTTCTACCAGCTCGGCTACAGCGCGCTGGAAGTCGCAACGCTCTTCCTCTTCTACGAGTTCTTCGGAATCGTCACCAACCTGGTCGGTGGATGGATCGCCTCCCGCCTCGGTCTCAAGGCAACTCTCTTCGCCGGACTGAGTATCCAGATCGTGGCTCTCGGGATGCTCGGCTTCGCACCCGGCGAGTGGCTGGTCGTGCCCTACGTGATGGCGGCGCAGGCGCTTTCCGGGATTGCGAAAGACCTGACCAAGATGAGCTCGAAGAGCGCCGTCAAGCTCGTCGTGCCCGAGGACTCCGAATCCTCACTCTTCAAGTGGGTCGCGATCCTTACCGGATCCAAGAACGCCCTCAAGGGGGTCGGGTTCTTCCTCGGCGGATTGCTTCTCACCCTGATCGGTTTCCAGGCCGCCATGTTGGTCCTGCTCGGAATCGTCAGCGCCGCCCTGATCACCACGGCGTCCCTGATGCGAGGCAGCCTCGGCTACTCGGACATGGGCGCCAGGTTCCGGCACATGTTCTCCAACACCCGCGAGATCAACATCCTCGCGGCGGCCCGACTCTTCCTGTTCGCCTCCCGGGACGTGTGGTTCGTGGTCGCACTTCCCGTCTACCTGCGGACCGTCCTCGACTGGAGCTTCTGGCAAGCCGGCGCCTTCCTCGCGATCTGGGTGATCGGTTACGGAATCGTCCAGGCCAGTGCCCCGCGCATGTTCGAGAAACGAAGTACCGAGACCGGCACGACCCCGACCGGACGATCCGCGGCAAAGCTCGCCTTCCTGCTCGCCGCCTTCCCTGCGGCCATCGCCGCATCGCTCGCGGCGAACCTTGACCCAACCCTCGTGCTGGTAGTCGGACTGATCCTTTTCGGGATCGTCTTCGCTCTCAACTCGGCGGTCCACTCATACCTGGTGCTCTCCTATGCGGAGGACGAATCGGTCGCCAAGAACGTCGGCTTCTATTACATGGCTAACGCGGGAGGGAGGCTGATCGGAACCATCCTTTCCGGAGCCGTCTACCAGTGGCTGGGGCTCGAAGGATGCCTCTGGTTCTCGGTGGCATTCGTTCTCACGGCGGCCACGATTTCCCTCGGACTGCCTTCGATCCTCACCGATTCCCGCAACGCTCCGAGTGGGTGAGTGAGTGGGCCGTGAAGGGATCGAACCTTCGACCTTGAGATTAAGAGTCTCCTGCTCTACCAGCTGAGCTAACGGCCCGGAAGTGGCTTCCCGAAGAAGCCGGATGGGAAGTATAGAACCTGTGGCTTCAGCGGGCGGGCCGAATTGACGGCCCGCCCGACCAATGCGTGACTTTCAGATCAGGGCGTGGTGGTGCCGGTCCCGGCGCCACCGACCGAGGTGTCGGAGCCGAGGCTTCCGAGCGGGTTCTCGAGCGACTTGCCGCCGTCCTTCCGGGCCTGCTTGATGGCCGCGTCGATCTGCTTGCCGACCTGCTTGGCGTCCTTCTCGGTCGCCTTGAAGGTCTGGTTGATCTGTTCCTTCTCGTCCTTGTCCTGCGTTGCCGCAAGAGCCTGGTCACGAGTCTTCTCGGCCGCCTCGAAGTCCTGGGCGTAGAGCTGGTAGATCGCGAGGGTCGTCAGCTGGCTGGCCGCACTGGCGCCACCCTTCTTCTGCTGCTCGACCGCGTCGTCGGCCACGAACTGCTGGGCCTTCGCGGCGGCCTTGATGTTGGCCTGGAACTGGGCCACGGTCGAACCCTGGGAAAGGGTGAACATGACCTGGGACATCAGCTGGGCCACCTCGGGATCCGGCTTGTTGCCGGTCATCTTCAGGTACCTGGCCCAGGTTTCAGCGGCCAGCTCGAGCTGGGTCGTTGCCTCGTCGGTGATCGAGGTCTGACCGGTGTTCGGGTCGGTGTCGTAAAGCGACTGGCCGGCCGAGAAGCGGGCCCGGATCAGTTCGACTGCCGCCTTCTCGTTGTTCGGCTGGGTCTGAAGCTTCGCCTGAAGATCCTCGGCCCGTTCGATGTTGGCCTTGGCGATGTCGCTTGAGCCGCTGTTGGCGCTGTTGCCGAACGGATTGACGCCGCCGGGCAGGCCGATCACCACGAGGCTGGCCGCCATGATGATCGCGAGAATCACGTAAATGACCTGAATGACCCTCTTCCTGCGACCACGAAGGTCGAAAAGCATGTTGCGTTCGGGTTCTTCAGCCACGTGACTAGTTCTCCTGGATCGAAGGTACCTGGGATTCGGCGCTCTCCTTCGGCTGACCGATTCCCCGAGCGAGCAAGATACTCAACTCATAGAGAACCAGTAGCGGGACCATCTCGATCAGCATCGAGATCGGGTCCACCCCAGGCAGAGCTGCCGCAACCACGGCAATGATGAGGTAAGCGTAGCGACGGTTCCTGCGAAGTTGCTCGACGGTCATGATCCGCAGGCGGACGAGGGCCAGAATGATGATCGGCAACTGGAAGACGACCCCACCGGCCAGCAGGGTCATCGAGAAGAACGAGTAGTACTCGCGGGCCCGCAGCTGGATCGCGAACTGTTCCTCGTTGAAGCCAAGCAGGAAGTTGACCGCGGCCGGCAGGATGATGAAGTAGGCGAAGACGACGCCGGCCAGGAAGAGCAGCGGGATCGTGATCAGGAGCGGCATGATCGCCCGGCGCTCCCGGGGCGAGAAGGCCGGCAGGATGTAGGCGAAGAGCTGGTAGGAAATGAACGGTGCCGAAACGATGATCGCGGCGTAGGCGCAGACCGTCACCGTGGTCATGAAGGCCTCGGTCGGAGCGAGCACGACCAGGGCCTGGTACTTCTCGGGCAGAGGATTGGCGGCAAGATCGAGGATCCAGTCGCTCTGCCAGAAGCAGACCGCGAAAGCGACCGCGAGAAAGATCAGCGAGTAGATCAACCTCGAGCGAAGTTCGTCGAGATGATCGACGAGACTCAGCTGCTCGTCGTGGCTCACCGGTTTGAGCTTGGCCACGAACGGCCTCAGTCGCGGGAGTCCGAAACCACTTCGCCGTCAACCTGCTCGGCCTCGGCAGCCGTGGTCACTTCGGTGACTTCGGGCTCTTCCCCGGGCAGGGGATGCTGCTCGTCGGTCGGCGGCGGAGTCAGCTCGGCCGGCTCCGCATCGTCTTCATCATCATCATCGTCGTCGTGCTTGTCGCTGCCGATGCTGCTGACGCCTTCGCGGAACTCGTTGATCCCGCGGCCGAGCGACTTGCCGAGTTCGGGCAGGCGCTTGGGACCGAAGACGATCAGCGCGATGATCAGCACGATGGCGATCTCGAGTGGGCCGATATTGGGAATCATTGAGTTACCAATCGTACCTACGAACGCCGCTTCGCCCCGGATCAACCGGTTGCGGGGAAATTAATCCTTGAAGTTGAGGTAGTACCGGGAGGCCGTCGGCTCGGCCTGGCCCTGATACTTGGAGCCCTTGTCGGTGGAGCCGTAAGCGGCATCCACCGGGCGATCCATCCGCATGAAGGAGAGCTGGCCGATCGGCATGCCCTTGTAGATGGTGATCGGCAGGTTGGCCACGTTGGAGAGCTCGAGAGTGAGGTTGCCCGAGAACCCGGCGTCAACGAATCCGGCGGTCGAGTGGATCAGCAGGCCCAGCCTCCCCAGCGAACTCTTGCCTTCGAGCCTGGCGACCATGTCATCGGGCACGGTGACCCTTTCCAGGGTCTGACCGAGCACGAACTCCCCCGGATGCAGGATGAAAGGCTCCTCGTCATCCGGCTTGACCAGTTCCGTCAGGTCCTCCATCGGCTGTTTCACGTCGATGTACGGGTAACGGGAGTTGTTGAAGACGCGGTAGCTGTGATCGACCCGGAGATCGATACTCGAGGGCTGGATCAGCTTCTCCTCGAAGGGATCGATCACGATCCGTCCGGCGTCGATCTCTTCCCGCAGGGTCTTGTCACTGAGGACCATGAGGCGGCAACTCTAGCTGTAACGGTGGACGACGCCGTCGGCGATCAGTTCGAGCAGTTCACGCTGTCCGGGTTCCACCCCGGCCTCGTTCAGGCCGGCCTTTGCTTCCTCGATGAAGGCGATGGCCCGGGACCGGACCTGGTCGAGGGCGCCGGTCGCTTCGATCCGGTCGCAGCAGGCCGCCGCCGACTGTTCATCAAGCGAACGGAGATCGAGTCCGGCCAGGGCCGGGTCGAACTGCGCGGCGATGATCAGGGGCAGGGTGACCGTCCCGTCGAGCAGGTCGGTTCCCCGCGCCTTGCCGGTCCGCTCCGGAGGGCCGGCAATGTCGAGCACGTCGTCGAGCAGCTGAAAGGCGAGGCCGATGCGGTGGCCGAAGGAGCCGATCGGCCCGGGCTCACCGCCGGTGCTGGAGCGGCCGAGAACACAGGCGGCTTCGAAGAGCCGGCCCGTCTTCAGGCCGCAACGCTCGAAGTAGTCAGCCTCGCTCAATTCCATGTTGAAAGCCCCCTCCCGCTGCTTGAGCTCGCCCCGGGCGAGATCGACGGCAGTGGCGCTTACCTCGGTCACCGCATCGGCGTCGCCGCCCGCGACCAGGACCTTGAACGCGGTGGAGAAGAGACGATCGCCGAGCGCGGTCGCCCGCTCGCGGCCGGCGCTCGCGAAGACAGTGGGCTGGCCGCGCCTGAGCGGTGCCCGATCGAGCACGTCGTCGTGGACCAGGCTGGCCATGTGAACCAGCTCCACCGCGATCCCTGCACGAACCGCAGCGGCGCCCGCCTCGGGTCCGGCACAGAGCAGAACCAGCATCGGGCGCATCCGCTTGCCTCCCGCGTTAAGGGTTCCGACCGCGTCCCCGGTCAGCTCGCCTTCGCCCTCGACCGCAGCGAGGAGACCTGCTTCCACTTCGGCCATGCGGGCCGGCAGCCAGGCGCCGGCGGTGTCGGTAACAGCGGTGACCGGCTCGGGCAGCGAGCGACGGCTGGAGGCTCCATCGCCCGCCTGGTTCAACGGATCCCGGAGTGAAGGGCGATGATGCCGCCGGCCATCAGCGTCCAGCGGACGTGGGAAAAACCGCCCGAGTCGAGCTTGCCGGCCAGGGTTTCCGCATCCGGAAAACTGCGAACCGACTCCGGCAGGTAGGTGTAGGCGGAGGAATCTCCGGCCACCTTGCCCAGCATCGGCACGATCCGGTCGAACCAGAGGCCGAAAAACCCGGCCAGCGGCTGGCGACGGGGCTGGGTGATCTCGAGGATGACCAGGCGACCGCCGGGCACCAGCACCCGCCTCATCTCGCTGATCCCCTTGTCGAGATCGGCCAGGTTGCGGGCCCCGAAAGCGATCGTCACAGCGTCGAAGCTCTCATCCTCGAAGGGCAGGTCGAGGGCGTCGGCCCACTGGAAGCGCGCCTGGCGCAGACCCTCGGATTTGGCTTTATCAAGCGCAATATCGAGCATCGGGCGGGAGAAGTCCGCACCCGTGACCTCACCTTCCGGGCCGACCCTTTCGGCCAGCATCAGGGCCAGGTCACCGGTCCCGCAGCAGAGATCAAGGGCCTTCATGCCGGACTCGAGCCGGGCCCGTTCGGCCGCCCGGGCCCGCCAGCTCTGATCCAGCCCGGCGGTCATCACCCGGTTCATGCGGTCGTAGACGCCGCTGATCCGGTCGAACATCGAGTTCACTTCGCCGGCGAACTCCTGGTCACCTCGGCGGGGAGGAGCCGTCTGGCTCATCGGCTCAGTGGCCGCTGCCGTCAAGCGAGGCCAGGTAATCCGAGACTTCGTTGAGCTGCTGCTCCCCGAGACCCTGGAACGAAGGCATGATGCCCGGGCCGACAGCCACGGACTGCTTGATCGCTTCACGCGGGATCTTGGCGCCGATGTCGGTCAGGTCGGGACCGAGGCCTCCGTGGGCACCGTTCTCGCCGATCGAGTGACAGGCGAGACAGCCGGACTCGGCGACGATCGCCTTGCCGGCCTCGTACTGGGGCGAAGTCTCGAGCTCGATCTCGGTCGGCGAGCCGGCGGTCGCGCCGAGGAAGGTCAGGTATGCCATGGCGATGATCACCAGGATGCCGGTGGTGGTTGCGATCGGGCGCTTCCACGGGACCCTTTCCGGGCCACGGTCGTAGAACGGAAGCAGCAGGAGCAGGACCATGCAGATGGTCGGAATGCCGATCGTCGCCAGCGGCACCAGTTCCGGCGGCTTGATCACGCGCAGCAGCTCGAAGAGATAGAAGAAGTACCACTCCGGACGCGGCGTGTAAGTGGTGGTGGTCGGATCGGCCTTGGGGCCCTGCTCGGCGCCCATCACGATCGACATCACGATCATGACCGCGGCGACGATCAGCATCATCACCGAGTCCTTCATGATCGCGTAGGGGAAGAAGGGCTTGCCCTTCTTCTTCAGGATCTCGTACTCGCGGAGGTATTCCTCCTTTTCACGGGCGTTCACGAGTTCACCTCCCCTTCACCATCTTCCTCGGCGGGAGCGTCAGCCGGGTCGGCCGGCGGCTCCTCGGCCGGAGCTTCGTCGGCAGCGGGGGCTTCCTCGGCCGGTTCTTCCGGAGCGACAGCGGCTTCGGTCTCGGCGGCTTCCGTGGCTTCGACCGCTTCGGCCTCGGCTGCGTCAGCGTCGGCTTCGGCAACTTCCGCTTCGGGCGGCTCGCCTTCGGCGACGATCCCGGCTCCATTCACCGGGACCTCTTCGAGATCCTCGCGGGCGACGCCGGCGGTCACCGCTTCTTCCGGACGGGCGCCCTTCGGACGGCCGGCCCGGACCCAGGGCGGTGCGGTGGTGCCGAGCTTGACGACGAAGAAGAGGTGGGCACCGATCAGGGCGGCGATCAGCCCCGGCACCACCATCATGTGAAGTGCATAGAACCTGGAAAGCGTGGTCGCCGAGAAGTCGGGGCCGGCTCGGAGGAAGTCAGCCAGGTAGGGGCCGACCACCGGACCGGAAGCGGTGATGTTGTTGGCGACGATGGTCGCCCAGAAAGACCGCTGGTCGAAGGGCAGCAGGTAGCCGGTGAGACCCATGACCGTGGTCAGGATCAGCAGCACCACGCCGATCACCCAGTTCAGCTCGCGCGGGTACTTGTAGGCGCCGAAAAAGAAGGTGCGGCCCATGTGCAGGAAGATCAGGATGATCATCAGCGAGGCGCCCCACTTGTGCATGCCGCGCACGAACTCGCCCATGAAGACCTCGTTGGTCATGTGGGTGATCGAGGCGTAGGCCTGGGTTGCCGACGGCGTGTAGTACATCGAGAGGAAGACGCCGGTGATCGCCTGCATGGCGAAGATGAACATCGTGGCCGAACCGAGCGTGTAGAACCAGTTGGTTCCCTTCGGCACGTGCCGCGACATCATCGCGGTGAAGATTCCGGTGGCGTTGACCCTCGAGTCGACCCAGCCGGCAACGTCGATGCCGGCCTGGGTGCCGTGATGCACCCCGAGATCCTTGGCCTGACCCAGGCGCTCGCCCTTGGTCGGCTTGGCGACGGCTTCTTCGTCTCCGGCGCCGTTCTCGGCGGCGTCGTTCTTCTTTCGCTTGAGAAGACTCATTCAGATCAGTTGCTGGGCGGGGGGAAGGTGGAGGGACGCGGCGGGTAGAGGAACTCCCAGATGCCACCGGTGAACTCGCCGGGGTCGCGTACGCGGACGGCCTTGAGCTGGTTGGTCACCGAGTAGCGCGGGCCAAGTTCGACCTGACCGCCCCGGACCCGGGTCTGGAATCGGTCGAGCGGACGCACGGGCGGGCCACCGATCCGCTTGCCAAGGAAGTCATAGACACCACCGTGGCAGGGGCAGATGAAGTTCTGGGCGGCCTGGACGAAACGGACCGGGCAACCGAGGTGGGCGCAGCGGGTCGAAACCGCGATCACTTCATTCGCGTCCTCGTCATAGGCCGGGGAACCCTTGCGGACATAGGCGGTGGTCTTGCCGGCCTCGCCGATTCCGGGGGTCTCGGTGATGGTGACCTGCCGGTAGTCCTCGGCGTTGAAGTCCTCGACCGGACCGACCGCTTCCCAGCGTTCCTCGCCGCGGGTGAAGAGCGGCGCCACCGCGAAGCCGATCACGGGCAGCACGACGGCCGCCGCCGCGACTCCACCGATTGCCTGACTTGCAACGGTGAAGACATGCCGACGGGTCATCGACTCGCCCTCGAAATAGCCGCGTGGTTCGGCCGGGGG
The DNA here is from genome assembly GCA_020438425.1 of Solirubrobacterales bacterium. GTDB lineage: Bacteria > Actinomycetota > Thermoleophilia > Solirubrobacterales > 70-9 > 67-14. The sequence continues at coordinate 32,349 of JAGQUQ010000003.1, read as the reverse complement.
CAGTTTGACGCGGGGTTCTTCCCCCGACTCGGAGTTCTTGTTCAACGGATCAGACACGCTTCTAGAAATTCGACGGGCCGGAGTCTATTGCAGTCCGGGCAATGTCGAATTCCCGCCCGAGGCCGTTGGTCCGTGCCTGGTCAGCCGACCAGGCCGCGAGGGCCTCGGCGGCACCGGCCCGGCCCGAGTCCAGGGCGTCGACCGAAGCAGCACAGGACTCGTCTTTTCCGCATGCCAAAGCGACAATCTGCCCCAACCACAGAATCTCGGCGAGGTCCGGGCGGCCGGCCGCCTGGAGGTCTGCCGCAACCCGGATCAAATCCGACAGAATTCCTGTGGATTCGAGATCGTCGAGCTCGGCGAGGCCGCGAATTCCGATCGCATAGAAGAGATCCCCGGCCAGAAGGGCGAGGTCCGGGTCGGTCTCGGCGAGGATGCGTGAGGTCCCGTAGTGGCAGAGATACCCCTCCCGGACCGCCTCCACCACGAAGGCATACTCGCCCCCCTGACCCCGGGTGCGGGGACCGGCGGCGGCGAGATCGCCGAACCGGGTCGCTTCCGCCAGCAACTCCTCCGGGTCCCGGGCGCTCAGGGGCGGACCCTCCTCGCGCACCCGGGCGGCGAGGCGTTCGAGCGGGGATTCTCCGCTCAACCGATCTTCCTTGCGGGATCGGTTGCCGCCAGTGCCTCGGCGGCAGCCATCAGGGTGCGGTCGATCTGGATCTCGTCCTGGGCGAGCGAAACGAACCAGGCTTCGAACTGGGAGGGCGGCAGCCAGATTCCTCTTTCAAGCATCGCCCTGTAGAAGGCGGCGTGACGGTCGCGGTCGGTACCCATGGCTCCGGCGAAATCCTTCACCGGGAGAGCCGAGAAGAAGAGCGTGACCAGCCCCGGCGCCGAGGCAACCGTGAGGTTGTGCTCATCTGCCAGGTTGGTGAGCCCCGCCACCAGCCGGTCGGTCAGTGCGCCAAGTCGCTCGTAGGCTTCGTGGTCGAGTCGACGCAGGGTGGCCAGTCCGGCAGCCACGGCAAGCGGGTTGCCGGAAAGGGTTCCCGCCTGGTAGACGTCCCCGGCCGGGGAGAGCCTCTCCATGAGTTCCCGGGGGCCTCCGACCGCGGCTGCCGGCAGGCCGCCGCCGATGATCTTGCCCATCACGGTCAGGTCGGGGTTGATCCCGTAGAGCTCCTGGGCCCCGCCTCGGGCGACCCGGAACCCGGTGATCACCTCGTCGAAGACCAGCAACGAGCCGGCTTCCGAAGTGGCCGCACGGAGAAACTCGAGGTAGCCCTCTTCCGGCGGCACAACCCCCATGTTCGCGGCGACCGGTTCCGCGAATACCGCGGCGACATCGTGGGTTCGCAACGCTTCGGAGACCGCTTCCCGGTCGTTCCAGGGCACGACGACGGTGCCGGCCGCCTGGGCGGCGGGAATCCCCGGGCCAGAGGGAACACCGTGGGTGGCGACGCCGGAACCGGCCTCGGCCAGCAGACCGTCGGAGTGACCGTGGTAAGCACCGGCGAACTTGACCAGGACCTCGCGGCCGGTAACCGCCCGGGCCAGCCGGGCCGCCGTCATCGCCGCCTCGGTTCCGGAAGAAGTCATGCGGATCATCTCGACCGACGGGATCCGTGACGCGACTTCTTCGCCGAGTTCGACTTCCGCCTCGGTTGCGGCCCCGAAACTGGTGCCCCGGGCAGCGGCCGCGTCAATCGCCTCGAGGATCTCGGGGTCGGTGTGACCGAGGATCATCGGGCCCCAGGACCCGACCCAGTCGAGGTAGCGGCGACCGTCGCGATCGATCACTTCCGAACCTTCGGCCGACTCGATGAAGACCGGGTCGAGACCGACCTGGCGCATTGCCCGGACCGGGGAGTTCACGCCCCCGGGCAGGACCTGCCGGGCCCGCTCGAACAGTTCGGTGTTGCTGGCGCGACCGGCGGCGGACCTGGCGGCCTCCGCCTTTGCCCGCTCCTCTTCCTGGTGGTCGACCTCGGACTGGGTCGTGGCCAGTGGGGAACCGTCACCCCGGACCTTGATCTTGACCTTGTCGGGGGCCCCTCGGCTCAAACCGGACATCAGATCCTCTCCTCTACTGCTCGAGCCATCCTGCGGCCTCCTTCGCGAAGTAGCTGACGATGAAATCCGCGCCGGCGCGACGCATCGAAACCAGTGACTCCAGAACGGCGGCCTTCTCGTCGATCCAGCCGTTTGCCCCCGCCGCCTTGATCGCCGAGTACTCCCCGGACACCTGGTAGGCGGCGACCGGGGCGCCGGTCTCGTCCTTCACCCGGCGGACGATGTCGAGGTAATGGGAGGCGGGCTTGACCATCAGGGCATCGGCGCCCTCTTCCAGATCGAGCTTCGCTTCGCGGATCGCCTCGTCGCCGTTGGGCGGATCGAGCTGGTAGCCGCGCCGGTCACCGACCTGCGGGGTTGAGCCGGCCGCCTCCCGGAACGGGCCGTAGAAAGCCGAGGCGTACTTGGCCGCGTAGGAAAGGATCGCCGTGTCGGGATGACCTTCCTCGTCGAGCTGGTACCGGATCGAGCCGATCCGGCCATCCATCATGTCGCTTGGCGCGACGATGTCCGCCCCGGCTTCGGCATGCGAGATCGCGGTCCGGGCGAGCAGTTCCACCGTGACGTCGTTGTCGACCTGGCCGTCCCGGACGAATCCGCACTGGCCGTGGTCGGTGTACTCGCAAAGACAGACGTCGGTGATCACGACCAGTTCCGGATGCGCCTCCTTCACGGCGCGAACCGCCATCTGGACCACGCCCTCGTCGTCGTAGGCGCCGGTCCCGGCCTCGTCCTTTTCGGAGGGGATGCCGAAGAGCAGCACCGCCGGGATTCCGGCTGCCTCGATCTCCCCCGCCTCCTCGACCAGGGCGGCGATCGAGAAGCGGCTCACTCCCGGCATCGCTTTGACCGGCTCCCGGAGGTCGGTGCCGGTGGTGACGAAGAGTGGCTGGATCAGGTCCGCAGCCGTAAGCGACGTTTCACGGACCAGGCCCCTCAGTGCGGGCGTCCGCCTCAGACGCCGGAGTCGCGTGGAAGGAAAACTCATGACCCCAGTCTAGAAGTACCTCGAGTAGAGCCCCTCCCAACCATCAGTTACTTCTAATGGGAGGGGCGGGTTGATCTTGGAGGCGGGGCGAAGCTCGCCGACTGCAGATGTCAGAAGCGTCTGAGTGCAACTCTCGCCAAGGCCGAATAAGCGGCGGCGAGAACCGCCAGGTGGAGATAGTTCAGCCAGACCGATGAACCGGAGATTTCGAGGCCGCTGGTCAGTGCGTCGAGCGCGGGCTTGAAGGGGAAGGCGGCGCTGACCACCGAGATGACGGTCTCGATCGCCGGGCCGACCGCGTCGTCGGGAACCAGGGAGAGCAGGGCGACCGGCAGACAGATCATCACCGCCGCCAGAGTCGCGGCCCGGACCTCGCGGGCGGCCGCCCCGAGGGCCGCACCACCGGCAGAGAACGCGGCAGCCCCGAACAAGATCGCCAGCAGCCAGAGCGGAGCCCTCCCCCACTCGATTCCGACGAACAGCCCCAGGCCGACCAGCAGGATCACGGCAACCCCGAAACCGACCACGGTGCCGAGACCCACTTTTGCCAGGAGGATCTGCAGCCGGGTCACCAGTCCCGCGGTCAACCTGGTGAAGGCGTTCTCTTCCTTCTCCAGCGCCAGTGAACCGGCGACCAGCAGCACGGTCACGAACATCAGGGCGAAGATCGTGGTCACGCCGATCGCGAAGGTGTCCAGCGAAGGCGCCTCGTCACCGACCTCGATCTTGTCCGCCTTGATCGGTTGGGTGATCGCGGTCAGGAGGGGGCCGGCGAGGTCAAGGTTGTCGGTTGCGAGACCGGCGAACCTGATTGCCCGCTGAAGTTCCTCGCGATCGGTCCCGGCCGGAACCTTGTTCTCCAGGCGCTTCAGGATCTGCTCGCTCTTCTGGAGCCCGAGTACCTCCAACTCCTGTCCGAAGAGACTGAACTCGCCGCCCTCGAGGATCAAGTCCAGATACTGGTTGGCTGCCTCGGAAAGGCGCTTGGCCAGGAGCAGGTTCGCCTCCGAAAGCATCGCCTCGATCCGGTCGTCAGTCACCTCGGACTCGACCGTGTTCGACCCGTTGACCACGACCTGGACCTCGGGTGACTGCGGGTTGAGCGAAGCCAGGGAGAGGATCTTTTCGCCGAGGTCCTCGGGCAGGATCACCGCCGCCGTCGCCTCGCCCGACTCGACCATCTTCGTCGCGTCTTCGACGCTGTCGGCCGAGAGACAGTCGACCCGGTCACAGAGCTGGTCGCGGATCTCGTCGCCGTCAACTTCTTCCCCGCCGAAGCCGAGCGGCGAGTCGGCCGGCATCGCGTTGTAGAGGGCAACCGTGGTCTGTTCGCCGTCGCGTGTCATCGCGAAGCCGACCAGCAGCGCGATCACCACCGGGTAGAGGATCAGCAGGGTCAGCTGCAACGGCGAACGCCGGAGGATCTGAAGGTCCTTGAGCAGAAGCCAGCGCATCAGTGACCGTGCTCCCTGAGGAAGGCGAGGAAGGACGACTCGAGATCCCCGCTGCCGGTATCGACCGCCTGCCGAAGCTCGTCGGCGGTGCCGCTGAAGATTCCCTCGCCCTCGGCCACGACGACGATCCGTTCGGCGTAACGCTCGGCTTCCTGGATGTCATGGGTCGAGAAGGCAACCGCGGTGCCAGTGCCGACCAGGCCCAGTACGAAGTCCCAGAGGCGTTCGCGCTGGCCGGGGTCGAGCCCGACGCTCGGCTCGTCGAGCAGCAGGACGGCCGGCTCGGCCATCAGCCCGATCGCGATGTTCACACGCTGCTGGTTGCCGCCGGAAAGGGTGCCGACCCGGTCACCGGCTCGCTCGCCGAGTCCGGTCAGCTCGAGCATCCGGTCCACCATCTGCCCGGGCGGGTCGTTCGTCTGGCCCGCGTCATGCTGGAGGCGGGCGAAGAGCAGCAGGTTTTCACGCACGCTCAGTCGCCGGTAGAGCGCCGCCTGTTGTGGAACCCAGGCAACCCCGTTGCCGTCGACTTCGCCGGAATCGGGCTCGGCAATACCGGCGAGGATCGAGAGAAGCGTGGTCTTCCCGGCCCCGTTCGGCCCGATCAGCGCGACCACTTCACCGGGACCGACTTCGAAGTCGACTCCCTCAAGGGCCTGCCTGCCACCGAAAGCCTTGCTGACACCCCGCGCCCTGAGGGCCGGACCTGACACCTGAGATTCCACGGAGAGGAACTTATGCGATGTTGCCCGACAGAGCCGACCCATCCATTCCTTGCTCTCCTGGGTCGGCGGGTTTCATTGGTCATCCGGCGCAGACCGGATGACATGCAGTTAAATTTGCGTTGTGAAGTTGCTCTTCATTGGTGATGTGGTTGGCAGTCCGGGCCGGAGGGGGCTGGCGTCCGTGATGCCGAAGCTGCGCGAACAGCACGCCCCCGACCTGATCGTCGTCAACGGCGAGAACTCGGCCGGCGGGCTCGGCATCACCGAGAAGACGGCGAAGGATCTCTTCGCCTGCGGAGCCGATGTGATCACCCTCGGCAACCACACCTACCGGCAGAAGGACAGCTGGGAGTACCTCGACCGGGCCGAGAGAGTGGTTCGTCCAGCCAACTACCGGCGGGCAAACCCCGGCAAGGGCCACTGCGTGATCGAGGTCGAGCCGGCCGACCGGTCCGGCCGTCGCCGGGTCGGGGTGATCAACCTGATCGGGATGATCGGTCTCGATGCCGCCCGCTCGCCTTTCGACGAGGCGGATCTGATCCTGGCCGAGCTGGAGAAGTCCGGGGTTGGGACGGTGATCGTCGACTTCCACGGCGAGGTGACCAGCGAGAAGGTGGCGATGGGCTGGTATCTCGACGGAAGGGTGGCTGCGGTGCTCGGCACCCACACCCATGTGCCGACCGCCGACGGCCGGGTGCTTCCGAAGGGCACGGCCTTCATCTCCGACGTCGGCATGACCGGTGCCCGCGACTCCGTCCTCGGAGTGAAGAAGGAACAGGCGATCGAGAAGATGCGAACCAACATGCCGGTCCGTTTCGAAACCGCCACCGAAGACGTCTGGGTAATGGGCGCCGCGATCGAGATCGGCGAAGACGGCCTGGCCACCGACTTCACCCAGGTCCTCGAGCCCGCCACCTGACAGAGCCCCACCCATCTATCCGTTTGTTCTAGTGGGTGGGGCGGGTTCAACTGGGAGGGCGGGTTGGACCCCGCCCGACTTGCAGTTAAGCCACGAAGTGGTCCCGGATGATCGGGGCTACGTCCTGTAGTCCCCACTGGGAGCGGGCCTGGTGGCGGGCGGCGATCTCCGGATCGGGGTCGTCAGGGCCGCAGCCGACGAAGAGCAGCGGGCCTTCGGAATCTTCCTTGCGAAGCGAGCCGTGGCTGCCTCCGGGGCAGTGGGCGGTGCCGCCCCAGTCGACGCATTCGTAGCCGAGTTCGAGTGAGACGATCAGGTCGCCGCCATGCGGGGCGACCAGGGCCGACCAGAGCCGTCCGAGACCGTCGGGGTAGTCGGGCATCTCGATCATGCCGTTCTCGACCGAGGCGCCCAGGGCTTCGATGTTGCCACTGATGCTCCACTCGCGACCACGGCGGTCGGTCACCGTTTCACGGCCCTCGCCCGCCAGCGGTGACGCAGGTTTCGAGTCATCACGACGCATGGCCTGCGTCACCGGGAAGAAGTCGAGTCGTCGGCCGTCCCGCTCGACCACGGCGACATTGCCGGGCTCAAGATGTCCGGGTTTTGGCGAACGCGCCACCGGCTCGCCGTCCTGCTCGGTCCAGGCGATCAACTCGGTTCCTTCGAGCCCGGCCAGGTGTTCGCGGATGCGGCGATGCCGGATCGGATTGTCCTGCTCGGCCAGCAGGTAGATGTGGGCGGCCCGGGAGGTCGGGCTCACCGCCACCTCGGCCAGATCCGGATCCTCCGAGGAAGGCGGCAGAACCTTCCACTTGCGGCTCATCCACTCGATCACGTCGTAGGTCTTCTCGACGTCGGTGTGGGCGTGGTCGGCCAGCAGGATCAGGGCGTGGTCGGCGAGGAAGGGCTCCACTCCCCCGGCCGACTGGATCACCTCTGCCATGCAGTAGTCGGCCCGCTCGATCGATCGGGTCGAGGCGAGCGGTCCGTGGCGATGGGAGTAGTTGTCGTTGTCCGGGAACGAGAGCAGCATGAAGTCGAAGGCATCCCGGCTGACCAGCTCGGACGCGCAACAGGCCGAATAGATGTCCCGCTTGCCGGGAATCGAACTCGGCTTGCAGCTGGTTTCCATCGAGGAGTAGAGATCCCCGTAGAAGAGCTCTTTCGGGCCCCAGGTCCCGTAATCGAACTTGAGCAGGCCGGCTTCGATCGCCTTGCCGGTGATCCCGACCAGGTTCACGTCATGCCGGTGCCGGCCCCGGTAGATCAGGAAGGGGGTCGAGGCGGTTCGCACCCCGATGTCATCGAGCGTCTCGAAGACCGTCTCGACCGACGGGCTGAGGTGACTCAGGTTCATGTTGTAGACGAGGTCGTGGAGAGAACGGAAGAGACCGAAGGCCCGGGTCGCTTCGAGTGAAGAGCCGTACTCGACATAGCGCTGCTCGGCCCGGTGGAACCAGTTCATGCCGCTGATCCAGTGCCGGTCCGACTGCACCCCGGTGACCATCTCGGCCGAGGCGACCGGGGTGACCGAAGGAAAGGAGGAGATGCAGTCTTCGACCAGGGCGCCCCTTTTCAACAGGCGACTGAAGGTGGGGGCACGACCTTCATCGATCGTCTGCCGGAGCATGTCGGTCCGGAGCGAGTCGACATAAGCGAGAACCAGCTTTTTCGCCAAGGGGATCTCCTAACGGAGGACTCGCAGGCCCGCATGCTTGCGATCGGCCTGCTGACGACGACGCCAGGCGAGGTAGGCGAGGAAGCCCGCGGGGAGGATCGCGAACGGCGGCAGGATCACACAGATGATCGCGATGACCAGCGCCGCGAAGACGAGGATCAGGGAGAGAGCCCAGGTCGCGCCCCGCCGCTGTGCTCCGGCGATCACGTCGGAAACGACCGCCGTGCTGAAGACGGCGGCGGCCGCACCGATCACCGCGCCGATGACCACCGTTCCGTCGAGGACGGAGGTTCCGATGTAGCCGAGGACTGCCCCGATGATTCCGGCCAGAACCGCCATGCGGCCCCGGGCCGAGCCTTCAAGCCCGGTGGTGCCGGCGATCATTCCGGTCGCAATGCCGATTCCGACGGCGAAGCAGATTGTCTCGAAAGTGCCGATACCGGCAGAATAGAAGGATGGCGGCCTCACCACCTCCCCGGCGACAACAGACCCGGGCCAAAGACCTCGAGCGATACGCCTCGCTTTTCGCCAAAAGGACCCGTGTCATGCGGTCTTCGGCGATGCGGGACATGATGGAGATCACCGCCCGCCCGGAAGTGATCTCGCTGGCCGGCGGGTTGCCGGACACTTCGACTTTTCCGGCCGAGGCTTTTGCCGCCGAGATGTTGAGGATCGAGAAGACCGCCGTGGCCGAAGTGCTGCAGTACGGCCCGACCGAGGGGTCGATGCTGGTCCGGGAGCAGATCGTCGAGGTGATGGCGGCCGAGAACACCCGGGTCGACTCGATGGACATCACCGTCACCACGGGCGGTCAGCAGGCGATCGACCTGATCACCAAGGTGCTGATCGATCCCGGGGACGTGATCATCTGCGATGCCCCGACCTATCCGGGCGCGATCCCGACCTTCTGTTCCTACGAGGCGGATGTGCGGCAGATCGAGATGGACGCCGACGGCATGAGGATCGACCTGCTCGAAGAGACTCTCGAGCAGCTCGAAGCCGAAGGCAAGCGGCCGAAGTTCATCTACTCGATCCCCACCTTCCAGAACCCGGGCGGGGTGACCCTTTCGCTGGAGCGCCGCCGGCGACTGGTCGAGATCGCTCGCGAGAAAGAGATCCTCGTGATCGAGGACAACCCCTACGGCCTGCTCCGGTTCGAGGGTGAGCCCCTCCCCACGCTCTACAGCCTCGACGGCGGCAACTTCGTGGTCTACCTGGGAACCTTCTCGAAGATCCTCTCGGCCGGTCTTCGCATCGGCTGGCTGGTCACGCCGACCCCGATCCGCGAAAAGGTCGTGCTCGGCAAGCAGGCGGCCGACCTCTGCACTTCAACGCTTACCCAGGACTTCGCCGGTCACTTCTTCCGCGACGGCGCCTGGCGCGAGTACGTCGAGGAACTGACCGGGATCTACCGGGCCCGTCGGGACGTGATGATCAGTGCCATGGCCGAGTACTTCCCGCACGGCGCGACCTGGAACAAGCCGGCCGGCGGACTGTTCATCTGGGCGACGATGCCGGATGTGCTGAGTACCGAAGACCTTCTGGCCAAGGCTCTTTCCCGCAATGTCGCCTTCGTGCCGGGGCCGAACGCCTATGTGGACGGCCGCGGCGCGAGCTCGATGCGACTCAACTTCTCCGGGGTCAAGGAAGACGAGATCATCGAAGGGATCCGGCGGATCGGTCAGGTTGCCCGCGAGATGCTGAAGCTCTACGAGACGATGACCAGTACCGACGAGATGAAGCTGCCGCGTACGGAAGAAGATCCTTCATGAAGGTGGCGCTGCTCCAGGGTGGTCGGTCGCTCGAGCGCGGCGTTTCGATCCGCTCCGGTCTGCGGGTTACCGAGGCGCTGCTGGATCTCGGCCACGAAGTCGACGTGCTCGATCTCGGTCCGGATCTGGTCGGACAGCTCGAGAAGAACCGGCCCGACGTCGCCTTCATCGCCCTGCACGGAACCGAGGGTGAGGACGGCACGGTCCAGTCCCTGCTCGAGTTGCTCGACATCCCCCACACCGGGCCCCGCGTCGCCGCATGCAAGCGCTGCATGGACAAGAGCCTCGCCAAGTACATCCTCCGCGAGAACGGCCTTCCGACTCCGGACTGGGTGACCTACAGCGAGGCCGCGATCCGCGACTTCGGTGCCGCCTCGACCTTCGGTGCTGCCGTGGAACGGGTCGGCCTGCCGCTGGTCGCAAAGCCCTGCTCTCAGGGTTCCTCGCTCGGGGTGAAGGTCGTGACCGAGCTTGAGCAGATCCCCAACGCGCTGATCACCGCCCTCAGCTACGACGACCGGGCCCTGCTCGAGACCTGGGTCAGCGGCCGGGAACTGGCGGTGTCAGTACTGGGCGGAGAGGCGCTGCCGGTGGTTGAAGCGATCCCGACCAAGAGCAACAGCTATGACTTCGAGGCCCGTTACGAGATCGGGGGGGCCAGTTTCGAGTGCCCGGCCGATCTGGGCGAAGCGGAGACGGCCGAAGTCGAACGGGTCGCCCTTGCCGCCTACGAAGCCCTGGGTTGTTCCGGCTTCTCCCGTGTGGACCTGATCCTCGCCGAGGACGGCCCCCAGGTCCTGGAGATCAACGCGATCCCCGGCCTCACCGAAACGTCACTCCTCCCCCAGGCCGCCGAAGCAGCCGGCCTCGACTTCAACGCAATGGTCCAGAAGATCCTGGACCTCGCCATGGCTTAACTGCAAGTCGGCGAGCTTCGCCCCGCCTCCCAGCGAAACCCGTCGGATGTGATCCAAGTCGGATTCGGGGGCATCGGCCAGGGGCCTTCGGGGGAGCGAAGCGACGGACCCTGGGTGATGCCCCCGGAGCCGGCCCCAACGCCCGTGGAAATCAGGAGTCCTGCATGAAGTCTTCTGGCGAAACGTCGTCGAGAAAGTCCTTGAACTTCTCGACCACCTGCTCGTTGTCCTCGATCCCCTGATCGAACTCGATCGAGGATTCGTCGATCACGTCCTCCGCCACGAAGATCGGGGCCTGGACCCGGACCGCCAGGGCGAGAGCGTCGGAAGGCCGCGAGTCGATCTCGATCTCGTTGCCACCGACCGAGAGGACGATGGTCGCGAAGAAGGTGTTGTCCCTCAATTCGTTGACCGTGATCCGTTCGACCTTGGTCTCGACCTGGTCGAGCATGTCGATCACGAGGTCATGGGTCATCGGCCGCGGGGTGTCGGCTCCCTGCAGCTTCATCAGGATCGCCGCCGCCTCGGGGTGGCCGATCCAGATCGGCAGGTACCGGTTGTCGTCGATCGTCTTCAGCAGAACGATCGGCTGCTTGCCGACCATGTCGAAGGAGACTCCGTAGATCTGGACCTCACGCATGAGACTCCCGATTATAGGTAGGGCAGGTAGCCGCAAGCGTTGGCGGCTACCCGGGGCATGGGCGATCGTGGATTCGAACCACGGACCTCGTCCTTATCAGAGACGCGCTCTAACCAACTGAGCTAATCGCCCGCGAGGGACCGAGGATTCTAACCGTGGCGCTGCCCGCGCGTCGTCCGCCGGAGAGTCAGGACAAGCGGTCGGCGATGTCGATCGCCTGGGCGAGGTCATCGAGCTCGATCTCGACCACCAGTCCCTTGCCCTTCGGCTTGATTTTGACTGGCCGGTCGAGCCCGGTTTCGAGCTGCTCGGTCGCCGCGGCGATCGCCTCCGTTTCCTCGGCCGAGAGGGTCTTCTTGCCGCCCTTCTTCTTCGGCGCCTCGGCCAGGGCGCGGGCCCCGGCTTCGGTCTGGCGGACCGACCACCCTTCCTTGTTGGCCTGCTTCGCCAGCTTGCGGCGGTCGGCATGATCGGGCACCTGGAGGATCGCCCGGCCGTGGCCTTCCGAAAGTTCTCCCTGCTCCAGCATGTCGAGCACGTCGTCGGGCAGGTCGAGCAGGCGGATCAGGTTGGAAATCTGGGGGCGGCTGCGACCGACTCGCTTGCCCAGTTCCTCCTTGCTCAGCCCCAGATCCTCGACCAGGGCGGCGCAGGCCTTGGCTTCTTCGACCGGGTTCAGGTTCTCCCGGACCATGTTCTCGATCAGGGCGACCTCGAGCCGGTCGGCTTCATCGGAGTCGCGGATGACCACCGGAACTTTCTCGACTCCGGCCATCTGCGCCGCCCGCCAGCGCCGCTCGCCGGCGATGATCTCGTACTTGCCCTTGCCGGCCGGCCTCACGATAAGTGGTTGGACCACTCCGCTCGCCTTGATTGACTCCGAGAGCGCCTCGAGAGCTGATTCGGAAAAGTTGGTGCGGGGCTGTTCCGGGTTGCGATCGATCGACTTGACGGGTAGTTCCCGCATGTCGGGCCCGGTCGCGCTCTCGGGCAGGATCGCTCCCAGTCCCTTGCCCAGTCCTCGCTTCTCAGCCACGTGCGGCCACCTCGTCGGCGAGAGCCAGGTAAGCCTCGGAGCCTCGGGATGTGGGTGAGTACTCGGTCACCGGGATGCCATAGCTTGGCGCTTCCGCCACCCGGACGGTACGCGGGATCACCGTCCGGAAGACGGTCTCGGAGAAGTGGTCGCGGAGTTCCGCCTCGACCTGCTGGGCCAGACGGGTTCGCTCGTCATGCATGGTGACCAGGATCCCGCCAAGCTCAAGGGACGGGTTGAGTTGCTGCCGGATCATCCGGATCGTGTCGAGGAACTCGACCAGGCCCTCGAGCGCCAGATACTCGGCCTGGACCGGGATGATCACCCGGTCGGCCGCGACCAGTGCGTTCACGGTGATCGGTCCAAGTGCCGGAGGGCAATCAATAAGCACCACGTCGAAATGCTCATCGAGCGGGCCGAGCTGTTCGGTCAGGCGGGTGTTGGGGTCGTCGAGTCGGGGAAGTTCGACAACGGCCCCGGCCAGGTCCCGGCTGGCGGGTGCCAGCCAGACGTTCTCCGGACCGGCCGGCAGCGCCGCTTCGGTCAGCGTGACTTCGCCACTGAGGACTTCATAGGTGGTCGGGAGATCGGTCTTGTCCAGACCGAAGGCGACGGTCGCATTTGCCTGCTGATCCAGGTCGACCACGAGCACGCGTTTACCCATTCGGGAAAATGCGGCCCCGAGATTGACGGCGGTCGTGGTCTTGCCCACGCCACCCTTCTGGTTGGCAACTGCGTAGATCAATTTGTAGCCGCTCGATCGGCGGGAAGGTGTTCACACGTGGACGAGGAAGTATTCATGCGAAAGGCAGCTTATGTCAGCCGCGCCCTAGCGGGCGTTTCCTGGCCATGCCCGCCCGGCGGGGAAGGCCTGCCGGGGTCGGGTCCGTCTTGGTCAGCACGTAGAGGGACCGTTCCCGGGAACCCGGATACGGGACCACCGATTCCCGCCGAACCACTTCCATGGCCAGTTTTCCGGAGTGGTCGGCGATCAGGGCTTCTTCCTCCGGTTCCGGCTCCCCCTTCCAGGCAACAAGGTGTCCGCCCTCCTTCAGGAGTGGTGATGCGAGCTCGGCCAGAACCGTGAGCGGAGCGACTGCCCGGGCGGTCACCAGGTCGTAGCTCTCTCGGTCCTCGCCACCGGCCCAGTCTTCGGAGCGGGTCTTCACCGCTCTCGCATTTTCCAGTCCCAGAGCCGAAATCACCTCGTTCATGAACTCCACCTTTCGGCCCACCGAGTCGACAAGGGTGAAATCACAACCGGGCAGGAAGAGCGCGAGCGGTACCCCCGGAAAGCCTCCACCGGCCCCGAGGTCGAGCGCGCGGTTCGCATTCTTCACCTCCGGCAGCGACAGCCCGGTCAGGCTGTCTGCCACGTGGATTCGACGTGCCTCGGAGGGCTCGGTGACCGAACTGAGCGAGACGTGACTCTGCTCGAGCAGCTCCAGCATCGGATCGAGACGCGCCAGTTCTCCCCGGTCGAGCCAGGGGCGGGGCGATCCGGGCTCCGGGGAACTCACTCGGTGATCAGGGGAGCGACAACGACCCGGCGGTGGGGGTCGTCGCCTGAACTGAAGGTCTCGACCTCGGGCCGACTCTTCAGATGTTCGTGAACGATCCTGCGCTCGCGGGCGTTCATCGGGTCGAGTTCGACCTCGTCCCCGGATGCGATCGCCTTCTCGGCGGCGCGATCGGCCCGTTCCGAGATCACTTCTTCCCGGCGGGCGCGGTATCCGGCCGCGTCAACCACCACTCGCTTGCGGTCCCGGATTCCCCGGAAAGCCGCCTGGAAAGCCAAAAGCTGGAGTGCGTCGATGGTCTGGCCGCGGCGGCCGATCAACAGGCCGTAATCCTCGTCACCCTCGACCGTCGCCGTGATGACGTCTTCGGTCTCGTCCAGTTCAACCTCGCCGTCGAGGTCCAGCTCGTCGAGCACCCGCTCGACCAGGAGTCTGACCCTTTCCGCCGGCTCGGCCGGCCACTCGCTCGCTTCCATTGCGCGGAGTCTAGAGAGGGCAGGCGCTCAGCGCTTGCGCTTCTTCTTCTTCGGGGGCGGGGGTGGCGGCTTGGAAGCAGCGACGGCTGCTGCGCCTTCTGGTGTCGCCACAACGGGGGGCGGGATCACCTTGTTGACGACCGCCTGCTGGCCGATCGTCCAGACGTTGGTCGTGATCCAGTAGAGGATCAGGCCGGCCGGGAAGCCGATGATGAAAGGAACGAAGATGAAGGGCAGCGCCATCATCAGCAGGCGCTGGTTGCGGTCGGTGCTGGTCGCCATTACCAGGCCCGAGAAGAGCTGGGTGACGATGTAGATCACGATCAGGGCGATCAGCACCCCGCCGGTGGCCTTGTCGGTCAGGTCCGGAATGAAGAGAAAGCTCTGGCCCCAGTCTCCGGGGGGCACCATGCCGCAGGGATCGGCGGTCTGACCACAGATGTCTTCGCGAAGCGGGCCGCGGAGAGCCTGGAACAGGGTAATGAAGACCGGAAGCTGCGCCAGAAGCGGAACGCAGGAGGCAAGCGGATTGATCTTGTTCTCCTGGTAGAACTTCATCATCTCCTGCGAGAGACGCTGACGGTCGTTCTTGTACTTCTCCTGCAGCTCCTTCATCTGGGGCTGGAAAGCCTGAAGGGCCCGCATGCTCTTGATCTGCTTGTAGGTGAGCGGGATCAGCAGCGCCCGGGTGCAGACGGTCAGGAGGATGATCGCCATGCCCCAACTGACACCGACGTCGTCGTGGAAGAACTTCAGAACCCCGTTGGCCACATCGATCAGCGGCTGCAGAATGTTCGCGGTCAACATCAACGGTGTTTGGTTTCTCCGTGGTAAACGGCCGGGTCCATCGGACCGACCTTCAAAGTGAATTTGTCCCGCACGGGATCAAAGCCACCGTGGCTGAAGGGATTGCAGCGCAGGATGCGCCAGCAGGCGAGAACTGTACCCCGTATGACGCCGAAGCGTTCTACCGCCTCGATCGAGTAGGCCGAGCAGGTCGGCTCGTACTTGCATCGGCGGGGCAGGGATGGGGAAATCCAACGGCTGTACGCGCGAATCGGAGCGAGCACGATCCGTTTCACGTGGAACGCTTCCCTTCGCTTCCCTTCTCAAGCACTTCGCGAACGCAGGATTCCGCTCCCGAAAGCCCGTCCTTCTCGATGATCTCGCCGATTCCGGGCCGCGCAACGAGCACGAAATCCTGGTCTACGCTCTCCGGATCCACCTGTGACCAGAACGCTTCCTTCAGCACCCGCTTGACCCGGTTGCGGGTTACCGCATCCCCGAGTCGCTTGGAAACACTCACGCCGAGCCGGATCTCCGAGTCATCATCGCTGGAGCGGTCAAAGCGGTACAGAACGAGGTAACGGGTCGCCTTGGACGACCCTTCCTTGTAAGCCCGTTTGAAATCCCCGCTGCGGGAGAGTCTGCGGCGCCTGGGTGAACCGGCGCCGTTAACCGACATGGTCAGACGGCGAGCCGCTTACGGCCCTTGCGGCGGCGACGACGAATAACCTCGCGACCGCCCTTGGTGCTCATTCGGGCCCGGAAGCCGTGGGTCTTTGCGCGCTTGCGCTTCTTTGGCTGGTACGTACGCTTCATTGGAGCCGGGCAGTATATGGAGATTCCTCTCGTTCCGCCTGCTGCCCTGCTATCCCGACGCGCGTCATTCCCCCGGAAGAAATTTTCCGCGCGATTTGCGGGGCCGCACGACGAGCTCCGTCAACCCGGCGCTATGGTCGGCGCAGGGGTTGGAAAACTGGTGCTCCCCCGGCCAGGGAAGCCCGCGAAGCGCCCCTTCTCGACAATGGATTCATCCACCCGAACCACAAGTCAATCCAAGGCAGGAAGCCAAAAGAAGCTTCCCGGATCGGCTCGTGCCGTGAAGGAGTGGGAGTCGATCCAGCCCACACTCAAGAGTCGCCTGTTCGAGACCGCCTGGCGAATGTGGATCGAGCCGATTACTCCTTCGGCCGTCCGCGGGTCAACCCTCTACCTCGATGCTCCCGACCCGATCAGGACCTGGGTCGAGCGTCGCTACCTGGAGGTGATCACCGAAGCACTCGAGGCATCCGCTTCACACCTTTCCTCGATCAGCTTCGAAGTTCCCCCGGAGCCGGAACGGGTCGCTGCCCCAACCCAGCCCGCCGGCCCCAACCCGACCCATGACTTCGACCGTTTCGTGATCGGTCCCGGCAATCACCTCGCCCATGCCTCCGCCCTCGCCGTCGCCGAGGCTCCTTCCGAGTCGTACAACCCCCTCTTTCTGCACGGTCCGCCCGGCCTCGGCAAGACCCACCTGCTCGGTGCTATCGCCAACTATCTGAAGCTGCACGTTCCCGAACTGAACGTGCTCTACACCAACGCCGAAGCCTTCACCGCCGAGTTCGTAACCGCGCTTCGCGAATCCGGGACCGACGAGTTCAAGCGCCGTTACCGGAACCTCGACGTTCTCCTGATCGACGACATCCAGTTCATCGCCGGCAAGCCCCACACCGAGGAAGAGTTCTTCCATACCTTCAATGCCCTTCACGATGCCGGCAGCCAGATAGTGCTCTCTGCCGATCGCTCCCCCTCGGAGATATCCACCCTCGCCGATCGCCTCAGCGACCGTTTCGAGTGGGGACTGACCGTTCCACTCGAAGCACCCAATTTGGCTACCAGGCTCACGGTCCTCCGTCACCTGGTTTCCGAAGCCGGGCTGGAAGTCAGCGATCAGGACGCTCTCACTCTGCTGGCCCGTCGGGTCCAGACCAATCTCAGGCAGCTCCGCGGCGCTCTGACCCGGACCGTTGCCGAGTCATCGCTCACTTCCACCCCGATCACGTCCGAGCTGATCAGTCAGGTTTTCCCCGCTGTCGAAAGCGATCCCGGTGTACAGATAACCCCGGAATCGATCCGCCGCGCGGTCGCCTCCCATTACAGGACCGATGTCGAAACCCTCGAGTCCCGCAAGCGTGACCGCAACACGGCCACAGCCAGGCACGTCGCGATCTACCTGACCAGGGAGATGACTCCCCTTTCGCTGCCACAGATCGGTGGCCTTTACGGAGGCCGCGATCACACCACCGTGCTCAACTCGATCGAACGGATCGACGAGGGCCTCGGGCAGGACCCGGCAATCACTACTGCTGTCGAGATGCTCCGGGCCGAGATCCACAGACCCGGGGAGAACTCCTGAGTTGGCCTTTTCAGCCGCCGCAACCGCTGAAAGAATCCCTGGTTGTCCCCTGATTTCCCACAAGACATTCGGCTCCACAAAGCCACTTCCCCGGGTTCTGCGCTTTACTCCACAGAACCAACACCCTTAAACGAGGTATTCGGATTTTGAAGTTCACAGTCAAGAACAACGAACTGGCCGGAAAACTTGCTCTGGTAGCCCGCACCCTCGCGACCGGTGGCGTCAACCCTGCCCTTGGCGGAGTTCTGGTCGAAGCCAACGAAGGCCGTCTCTCCTTCAGTGCCACCGACAGCAATCTCAGCCTTCGGGTACCCGTTCACGTCGAGGGCCAGGTCGAGTCCGATGGCCGGGTGCTACTTCCCGGCCGACTCTTCGCTGACATCTCCCGCCTGCTCGGTTCCGGACAGGCCGAAGTCGAGTACCTGGCTTCCGAACGAACCGTCAACGTGAAGTCCGGTTCGTCGAACTTCAATCTCCGGACTCTCAATGACCAGGACTTTCCCCCGCTGCCCGACGCCAGTGGGGAGACGATCTCCCTCGGCCGCGAGTCCCTGCTCGAGACCATTGAACTGGTCGCCCGTGCCGCGTCACGCGACGACATGCGCCCGGTCCTGACCAGTGTCCAGGTCCTGGCGACCGGCAACGAACTGACCATGGTCGCAACCGATTCCTACCGGCTTGCCGTCAAGCAGACCCATCTCGCCGAGCCGGTGTCGGTTGACCTCGATCGCAACATTCCGGCTCACGCCCTGCGTGAGCTCTCGCGTCTTCTTTCTTCGTCGGATTCCGATTCGGTCAGGCTTTCGGTCACCGACCGGCTGGTGGTTTTCAACGTGGACGGATCGATCCTTTCGACCAACACGGTCGATGGTCAGTTCCCCAAGTACCAGCAGCTCTTCCCCGAGACCTGGGATCACGACATCCGTCTGCCCCGCACCGAGCTGCTCGAGTCCGTGCGCCGGGTCAGCCAGATGGCCCAGAAGAACCGGCCCCTGAAGATCGCTCTCTCTCCCGGCGAACTGACCATCTCGGCCGAAACCCCGGACCTCGGCGACGCCGAGGAGAAGATGCCGGCCAACTTCGACGGTGAAGAACTGGCGATCGGTTTCAATCACGAGTTCTTCCGTGACGGTCTCGAGGCAATCCAGGGAGAAGAAGTCCTGCTGCGCCTGATCTCGCCGCTCCGGCCCGGACTGCTGCAGCCGGTTGACGACGAGAGCTTCCGTTACCTGGTCATGCCGATCCGCCTGAACGAGTAGACGGGTGATCGTCGCCCGGGTCGAGGCCGACCGGGTGCGGTCCCTGGCCGGGGTCGAGTTCGAGCCGGATCCCGGGCTTACGGTCGTGATCGGCCCGAATGGTGCTGGCAAGACCAACCTCGTCGAGGCGATCTATTTCGGACTGACCTCCCGTTCTTTCCGGACTTCCGATCGCCGGGACCTGATCCCGTTCGGTACCTCCTACGCCCGGTGCAGGGTGACCGTGTCGGGCGGCATGGTCGACCACAAATTCATGGCATCGGCTTCCAGGTCCGAGGGAAACCGCTTCACCATGGACGGGGCCCGGATCGAACAATCGGAGGCCGTGCTTCACCGCCCCATGGTCACGGTCTTCTCGCCCGATCGCCTGGAACTGGTCAAGGGTCCGCCGGCCGGTCGCCGCGCCCACGTGGACAGTTTTGTGGCCGCCAGGTGGCCGGCCCGGGCCGGGGTTCGCTCCAACTTCGGCCGGATTCTCGCCCAGCGCAACGCCCTGATAGCGCGGATCGCCAATGGCCAAGCCGATTCTTCGCAGCTATCCACGTGGAATGTTCAATTCGCCGAGTCTGGCGCCGAACTGGCGGCGACCAGGTCGGACGCGGTGGGGGAGCTCTCGGAACGCTGGACGGAGGCGGCTGAAGAGCTGGGACTGGAGGGTCCCAAGAGCCTCGGCTACCGGCCCGGCGCCGCGCTCGGACGGGATGAAATCCTGGCCGGTCTGGAGGAGCGCCTGGAGAACGATCTGAGGCTGGGGAGGTCGAGTTGGGGGCCGCATCACGACGAGATCCGCCTCGAACTGGACGGTCGCCAGTTGAGGCGCTTCGGGTCCCAGGGCCAGCAGCGGATGGGGCTGCTAGCGCTGCTCTTCGCCGAACGGGCTTCACTACTCGAAGCGGGCGGCTCGGCCCCCCTGATGCTGCTCGATGACGTGATGAGCGAACTTGACGAGCGACGCCGCGAAAGGCTGGTCGACCGGCTGCTCGAGGGAGGCCAGAGCATCATTACGGCAGCGGAGGGAGAGTTGATTCCCGAACGCGAGGCGATCGTCAGGGTCGCGATAACCGGGCTGACCGAAGCCGCCGAGGCAAACGGGTCCGAAACCACGGGTTCGGAAACATCCTCATGAGGGACAGCAGGGGAAAGAGCCCCGATCCCAGGACTCTCGGCGACCTGCTCGGCGATTTCCGGCAGGAGGTGGCTCCGGCAACCCCTTTAGCGGCCGCGCAGGGGGTCTGGGACCAGGTTGTCGGTGAACGGATTGCCGCTGTGACCGAGGTGGTCGGCGAGCGGGAGGGGCTGCTGACGGTCGAGTGTTCGAGCGCTGTCTGGGCCCAGGAACTGGAACTGATGGCCCCCCGGATCACCGCCCTTTTACGGGAGCGCCTGGGTGACCTGGCACCCGAAAAACTGCGTTTTCGGGCCGCTTCCTGACCGGCAACTGCAACTTAACCGTGACAGCTCTTCAAAAATAGCCGTTTTGCAGGAGTTTTTTGGCTCTGTCAGGCGGGTTTATCCGACCGAGAATGGTATTATGGAGACCTGACTCGCGGGACCACAAGGGCTCTGCTTATCCACAGGCGAGCCCGTCTTGCGGTGGCCGCCGAACAGCATTCTGAAAGGTATTAGTTGGCTGAGAAAAAGAGCAGCGGAGACGCCTCCTACGGGGCCAAGGACATCACCGTCCTCGAAGGCCTGGAGGCGGTCCGCAAGCGGCCGGGCATGTACATCGGCTCGACCGGACCCCGTGGGCTGCATCACCTGGTCTACGAAATCGTCGACAACTCGGTCGACGAAGCCCTCGCGGGCCACAACGAATCGGTCGAGGTCGTCCTGCATCCCGACCACAGCTGCACGGTCACCGACCATGGTCGCGGCATCCCGGTCGACATCATGGAGAAGGAAGGCCGCCCCGCGGCCGAGGTCGTCCTGACCGTCCTCCACGCCGGCGGCAAGTTCGGTGACGGCGGCGGCTACAAGGTTTCCGGTGGTCTTCACGGAGTCGGTTCCTCGGTTGTCAACGCTCTTTCCACCTACCTGGAGTTGCGAATCTGCCGGGATGGCTTCGTCTGGGAGCAGCGCTACGAGCGCGGCCGCCCCGTGACCGAACTGGTCAAGGGCGAAGCGACCAAGGAGACCGGCACCCAGATCACCTTCCTGCCGGACGACGAGATCTTCGAGTCGCTCGATTTCGATTTTCCGACCCTGCTCGAACGTCTGCGCGAAACCGCCTTCCTGACCCGCGGCCTGCGAATCCGGATAACCGATGAACGGGCCGAAGGCCAGGAAGTCGAGTTCAAGTACGACGGCGGCATCGAGGACTTCGTCCGCTACCTGAACGAGAACAAGGAACCGCTTGGCAAGAAGGTCGTGTACTTCGAGGGTGAGGATGAGAAAGAGGGCCAGGTCGAGGTGGCGATGCAGTGGAACGCCTCCTACAACGACTCGATCCACAGCTTCGCCAACAACATCAACACCCACGAGGGCGGTTCACACCTCTCCGGTTTCCAGGCGGCCCTGACCCGCACCCTGAACGCCTACGCCCGCAGCAAGGCGATGCTCAAGGAGAAGGACCAGAACCTGGCCGGCGAAGACGTGCGCGAGGGACTGGCCGCAGTGATCTCGGTCAAGCTCCACGATCCCCAGTTCGAGGGCCAGACCAAGACCAAACTCGGCAACCCGGGCATCAAGGGAATGGTCCAGGAGACGGTCAATCGCAAGCTGGCCGAGTTCCTTGAGGAGAACCCGGCCGAGGCGAAGCTCTTCATCACCAAGGCGATCGAGGCTTCCCGGGCCCGGATGGCTGCCCGCAAGGCCCGGGACATGACCCGCCGCGGTTCGGCCCTGGAAAACATGAACCTGCCCGGCAAGCTCGCCGACTGCTCGGTCCGGGATCCCGAACTGGCCGAGATTTTCGTGGTCGAGGGCGATTCGGCCGGCGGCTCGGCCAAGCAGGCCCGGGACCGCTCGACCCAGGCAGTGCTGCCGCTGCGTGGCAAGATCATCAACGTCGAGAAGAGCCGGATCGACAAGGTTCTTCAGAACAACGAGATCCAGGCGATGATCACCGCGATCGGGACCGGCATCCACGACGAGTTCGACATCTCGAACGCCCGGTACCACAAGATCATCATGGCGACCGACGCCGACGTGGATGGGGCCCACATCCGGACCCTGGTCCTGACCTTCCTCTACCGGCAGATGCAGCCGCTGATCGACGCCGGTTACGTCTTCATCGCCAAGCCCCCGCTCTACAAGGTCAAGCGCGGAAATCAGGAGACCTACCTCGACAAGGAATCGGAGCTGGAGGAGTTGCTGCTCAGGGACCGGCTGGAGGACTTCACGGTCACCGATGCGGCCGGAAACGAAACCAGGCTGAACAGCCGCCGCTGGCAGACCTACACCCGTCGCTCCAAGGAGTACGAAGGCTGGCACGCAGCTCTGCAGGCGGAGTTCGGAAACGACGTGATCGGCTTCATCTCGGGCTCTCGCCTGCTTGATGAAACTGCGACCACGGTGGATGAAGTGCGGCGCATTCTCGGCGAGGTCGATCGCGACGAAGACATCTTCGCGACCGAGATCCTCTCCCAGGACGGGGAAGACACAACCGTCAAGGCGATTCACCAGCGTTCCGGCCTGGCTCGCAATCACACCCTTCCGGCCCGCCTGTTCGAGGGCGACGCCTTCCGGCGTTTCGCGGCGGTTCACGCCGAGCTGCTCGGCACATTCGGCCAGCCACCCTTCCGGGTCACGCTGAAGGACAGGGTGGAGGAAGCAACCGACTTTCTCGACCTGCACCGGGCGGTGCTCGATCTCGCCAAACACGGGGTCCAGCTCACCCGATTCAAGGGCCTTGGCGAGATGAACGCGGACCAGTTGCGTGAAACCACGATGGATCCAGCGACCCGCACCCTGCAGCGCGTCACTCTGGAAGACGCGACCGCGGCCGACAACGTCTTCTCGATGCTGATGGGGGATCAGGTCGCACCACGCCGCGAATTCATCGAGGCCCATGCCAAGGAGGCAGGAATTGACATCTGATCCTGTCCTTAATACGAACGGAGTAGCTGCCTGATGGCACTCGAAGCTTTGACCGGACACATCGAAGAGCGCGAGCTCGAACTGGAGATGCGCTCCAGTTACATCGATTACGCGATGAGCGTGATCGTCGGTCGCGCCCTTCCGGATGTCCGCGATGGACTCAAGCCGGTCCATCGCCGGGTGCTCTACGGCATGCATGATCTCGGTCTGCAGCCCGGACGGCCCTACCGCAAGTCGGCGACGATCGTCGGCGAAGTCATGGGCAAGTACCACCCCCACGGCGACTCGGCGATCTACGACACGCTGGTCCGTATGGCGCAGGACTTCTCGCTGCGCTACCCGCTGGTTGACGGTCAAGGCAACTTCGGCTCGATCGATGACGATGCTGCCGCCGCGATGCGTTACACGGAGGCCAGGCTCACCCGCCTGGCGACCGAAATGCTGCGGGACATCGACTCCGACACGGTTGATTTCGGCCCGAACTACGACGGGTCGCAGCGCGAGCCGCTGGTCCTGCCTTCGCGCTTCCCGAACCTGCTGGTCAACGGTGCTTCCGGCATCGCGGTCGGCATGGCAACCAACATCCCGCCCCACAACCTGACCGAGGTTGCCGGAGCGGTCTCGGCCTACATCGAGAACCGGGAGATCGATCTCGACGGTTTGATGGCGCATGTGAAGGGCCCCGACTTCCCCGGTGGCGGCCTGATGGATCCGGGCGGAATCCGTGACGCCTACCAGACCGGCCGCGGCTCGGTCAAGGTCCGGGCGCGGATCCACTCCGAACCGCTCAAGGGCGGCAAGGATGCCCTGATCGTCTCCGAACTTCCCTTCACGGTGAAGAAGGGCGGCGACAGCGGAGTGATCGCCAAGATCGCCCAGCTCGTCAGGGACAAGAAGCTCGACGGGATCTCCGACCTGCGCGACGAGACCGATCGCACCGGCATGCGCCTGGTGATCGAACTCAAGCGCGGAGCGATGCCCAAGGTCGTTCTCAACAACCTCTTCAAGAAGACCCAGCTCCAGACTTCGTTCGGCATGAACATGGTCTCGCTGGTCGACGGGGTTCCGAGAACCCTCGGCCTCCGCGACATGATCATGCACTACGTCGAGCACCAGCGCGAGGTAGTGACCAGGAGGACCCAGTACAAGCTGCGGCGCGCCGAAGCCCGGGCCCACATTCTGGAAGGCCTGCTGATCGCGCTCGACAACCTCGACGCGGTGATCGCCCTGATCCGTGGCTCGTCCGATCCGGACGTCGCCCGGGACGGGCTGATCAGCGAGTTCGAACTGAGCCGGGAACAGGCCCAGGCGATCCTCGACATGCGTCTGCAGCGGCTGACCGCGCTCGAGTCGGACAAGATCCGTGCCGAGCACGCCGAGCTGATGGAACTGATTGGCGAACTGCGGGCGATCCTCGGCGACGAAGACCGGGTCTACGGTCTGGTCAAGGACGAGCTGCTCGAGCTGGTGGAAACCCACGGCGACGACCGCCGGACGGAGTTCCAGCATTTCAGCGGCGATTTCGACATCGAAGACACGATTGCCGAGCAGCAGATGGTGATCTCGCTGACCAACACCGGCTATGTCAAGCGGCTGCCGGTCGACTCGTACCGCCAGCAGCGCCGGGGCGGGGTCGGGGTCACGGGCATGAACCTGAAGGAAGGCGACTACATCGAGCACCTGCACATCTGCTCGACTCATGACTTCCTGTTGTTCTTCACCAATTACGGCAAGGTCTACAGGCAGAAGGTCTACCAGTTGCCGGAAGGTTCGCGCCAGGCCCGGGGTTCCGCCCTGGTCAACCTCCTGCCCCTCCGCGAGGGGGAGAAGGTCATGGCTGTGATCCCGACCCGCGAGTTCAAGGAACATCAGTACCTCGCGTTCGCAACCGCCGAAGGCCAGGTCAAGAAGACCCGGTTCACCGACTACAACACACCGATCAAGGCGGACGGGATCATCGCGATCAAGATCCGCGAAGGGGACGAGCTGGTCGGCGTGCAGGGAACCTCCGGCGAGGATGACCTGCTGATGGTCTCCAAGGCCGGCACCGCCAGCCGGTTCCACGAGGATCAGGCCCGCCCGATGGGTCGGGGAACCGCCGGCGTCAGGGGCATGAACGTCAGCCAGAAGGACAACCGGGTCCTTTCGCTGACCGTCGCCCGGGACGATTCGGAGCTGCTGGTCGTGACCGAGAACGGCTACGGCAAGCGGACCGCGGTCTCCGAGTATCCGGTCAAGAACCGTGGCACCAAGGGCGTTCTGACGATCAAGCTGACCGAGACCAAGGGCGGTCTTGCCGGCGCCCTGATCGTGCGCGAGCATCAGGAACTGATGTTCATCACCGAGAACGGCATGGTTCAGCGGACCAGTGCGGGCGGAATCAGCAAGACCGGCCGCGCCACCCAGGGGGTCCGGGTCATGAACGTCAAGGACGGCGACCGGATCAGCGCCGTCGCCCTGGTCGTCGAAGCCACCAACGGCGAGAGCGGCGACTCCGAAGGTGATGAGGCTCCGGAGCAGCCGGAACTCGAAGCCGCGGAAGTCACTGAAGCCTCAGAGGCCGGTGAAGCGGCAGACGAAGCCGCCCCGTCCGACGAGAGTTAGTCGGTTACGCCGCGGGGTCGGGCAAGCATCGCCGGGACGCGACACGCGCGGCATTCAGCCGCGCTGTCATTGAGCGTCCCGGTCGACGCTCGCCCGACCCCGCGGCTACCCCAACCCCGGTGGTTCAGCTGTTGGCCGGGTAGGAGCCGAGGACTCTTACCCACTCGGCCTTTGATTTCAGGCCGTTGATGGCTGCGGCGACTTCATCGGAATCCTCGCGGCCTTCGATGTCGATGAAGAAGCGGTAGCGGCCGAGTTCACGGCGCATCGGCCGGGACTCGATCCGGACCAGGTTCACGTTCCGGTCTGTTTTGAGAACGCGTGGAGCGCTTCAACCAGGGCTCCGGGATGGTCAGCTCCCAACTCGGCAAAGGCGAGGCTGGTCTTCCAGTTGCCGCCCTGGTCCCCGACCAGGAGATCCGTTGGAACGGGGCTGACTTCCCCGGAATGGTGGGCTTCGCCATCCGGCCGGGCGGCAAGCCAGAGGAAGCGGGTCACGTTGCCCGGCTCGTCCTCGATGCCCTCGCGCAGAACCTCGCAATCGTAGATCCGGGCCGCCCTGGCGGGACCGAGCGCAGCCCAGGCCTTCGGGCTGGCCCCGACCTCCCGTACCGCAGCACTGGTGCTCGTCGCGACCTGAACCTCGGCTCCCGGCAGTTCCGTACGCAGAAAGAGAGCGCACTGTGCCAGTGGCTGGGGGTGGGAGAGCACCACTTCGATCGCACCGAACTCCAGTCCTGCCCGGCCGATCAGCGCCTGGCGGATCTCGTGGTCGAACTCACCGACGATCCGGACAGAATCAGCCAGTTCGATCAGTGAATCGAGCGTGGGCCGGACCGAACCCTCGATCGAGTTCTCGACCGGGACGAGCGCACGGTCGGCGTTACCCGATGCCACCGCCTCGATCGCAGCGGGGATCGTTTCGGTCGGCAACGGTTCGAAACCTTCCGGAGCAAAACGACTGACCTCCAGCGCATCCTCGCTGAAGGTTCCGGCGGGGCCGAGATAGGCGACACGCAAGGCGCGCCTACCCGAAGTCGACGGTGTAGGTCGCTTCGTTGTTCGTCGTGATCGACTCGCCGGGAACCGCTTCGACCGAAACGTCGAGAGTGACCTGCCCCGTGGGGGCCGGGGTCAGCAGGATCGTGGCGGTGCCGGTTGAGCTGGGGGCGATCTCCGGGATCGATTCTTCGATCGCGCTGCCTCCATCGACCGAAACCGAAACCGTGACGTCATTCTCGGTTGCCCCGCCCTGGTTCTGGACCGTCACCTCGACGCTCGGTTCGGTGCCGGCCGGAAGCGTCGTGGTCACATCCGGGGAAAGGATGTTGCCACCGATCGTGACCGAGGAAGCCGGGTCGATCCCGGTGCCGTGAGTCAGGCCGTCCTCCGGATCCGCGGTACTGGTGGTTCCGGAAACGCCGCCGAGAGCGTCATCGATCGCTTCGACGGTGATCCAGTCACCCGGATCGGGGATGAAAGTGCTGACCGGCATGGCGGGAGCATTGGCGCCGTTGGAGGCGATCGTGTTGTCGATCTGGTGCCGGGTGACCCGGTTGTAGAGGACATCGGCCGCAGCCAGCACCTCCATCTGGCCGGCGATCTGGCGGCGGGCCCGGTCGGCGCCTTCATCGCCGAGCGCAGTGCTCATCTTCTCGGAGATCTCGTCCATCGCCGAAGCCCGCAGCTGGTAAACGAGGGTCAGCGAGTCCTGGGCCGCCTTCATGTCCCCGGGCGTGTCCAGCTTCTCCACCCGGCTGAGGAAACCGTCCATTGCCGAGCGGTCCGACTGGATCTCGCTGGTGAACTCGGTGACCGAGAGCTCACCGGGGTCGGAGAGCCGGCCGAGGAAAGACTTCCCGAGAGTGTTGGTCTCGTTGACGATCTGGGTGACGTTGTTCGCGTAATCCTCGAGACCGCGGTTCTTGCGGGCATCGAGGCAACCCTTCGCGCCGAACACGAGCAGGATCAGGACCAGAAGGCCGGCACCCAGGGCGATCGCCCGGCGGACCAGCATCTGCTGGCGGTCCTCGCCGGAGCCTCCACCACGGGAACCACGGCGAGGCGGCCGCCTGGAACCACCACCGGAACCACCGGAGCGGCGGGATCGCGGCGGCGGCGGCGGATCGTCATCGAATCCGGCATCGGGACCGGAATCCGGCTCCAGGTCGGGACCCGGATCGGACTCGACCGTCAAAGGCTCGTCATCGGGGCCGTCAACGAAAGGATCGTCTTCGCGGTCGTTTGAGTTGTAAGGGTTGGAAAACTCCAAAAGTCCACCTGCCGAACGACTTTCGGCACGGCCAATCTATTCCCTTCACCCGAAAACCGCCCACCGGTAGGCGGTTTGCAGGGACTTTCTCTTCGCAGGTACGCGGGGACGCATGCCGAAATGTCTTCAGTGATGAACGGAACCATCGTCCTGAACCGCTTCGAGATCGGCGACCGGCTGGGTGCCGGAGGCTTCGGCACCGTGTACCGGGCCTGGGATCGCAGGCTGGAAAGGGAAGTGGCGGTGAAGGTGATCGAGACGCAACCCGAGTCCGGTCCCCGGATCCAGCGGGAAGCGAAGGCCGCCGCCCGCCTGAACCACACCGGGATCGTCACCCTCTACGAGTTTGCGCACCACGAGTTCGGACGGGAGGGAGGAAGGGCCTACCTGGTTTCAGAACTGGTCGACGGGGAAACCGTCCGTGAACTGATTGACCGGGACCTGCTCAGCGACCGGGAAGTCGCCGAGATCGGAATCGACATCTGTGAAGCCCTCGACCACGCACATTCACGCGAAGTGATCCACCGGGACATCAAACCGGCCAACCTGATCGTGCCGGGCGGAAGGGGCGGAGCCAAGCTGATGGATTTCGGCGTGGCCCGGTTGACCGACGGCGATGACCTGACCAACACCGGTGACGTTCTCGGCACCCTCGCCTACATGTCACCGGAAGCGGCCGAGGGCAGCCCGGTGACCTCCGCCGGGGATGTCTATTCACTGGCGCTCACGCTCTTCGAGGCTTGGACCGGCGAGAACCCCCGCCGCCGATCGACTCCCAGCCAGACCCTGCGGGCGATCGAGAAGGATCTGCCGCTGCTGGCCGAGCTGAGGCCGGATCTGCCGGCGGAGTTGACCGACGTCGTCGATGCCTGCCTCGACCGGGATCCGGCCCTGCGGCCGCAGATCGAGGACCTCGGGCCGGCCCTGGAAGAGGCGTTGCCGGACCTCGACCGGACAGTTCACGGTGCCGAACGCGATCGCAGAACCGTCACATCCTTTGCCGAAGGCGGACTTGACCTCGGCAGGATCGCCTGCGCAGCGGCCGTCTGCGGAATGGTCGCCACCGGACTGATCGTCAGCGGGGAATCAGATCCGGCTTCGGTCGCCGTCCTGACCATCGTTTCCGCCCTGCTCACCCTGATCCGGCCCAGGACCGGATTCCTGGCGGCGGGTGCGTTGATGGCGGTCTGGCTCGGGATCGTTGCCGCGATGCCGGGTGCCGGACTGGTCGTCTTGCTGGTTTCGATCCCGCCGGCGCTGCTGATCCGGGGTTCCGGACGACCGCTCGCCCTGGCCGCGATCGGACCCCTGCTTGGAACCCTGGGCATGGCTCCCTTTCTGCCGCTGCTTGCCGCTCTCGCAAGCGATTGGCGGGACCGCGCCGTGGTCGCGGTGACCGGGCTCTGTTTCACGGCTTTCGCCGAGTCGATTACCGGACGGACCCTGCTGTTCGGCAAGATCGAGAAGGCCGAGCCAGGCTGGGAGGATTCGGTTGCCACCGCCGTCACCGGGCTGATCGTGCCCGTGGTCAGTTCGCCCTCCTTCCTGCTTTCGGTGGGGGTCTGGGCGGGTGTGGCCCTGCTGGTCGGGGCGATCGTCGGCTGGACCCGCCAGCGGAACGCCGGCACGGTACGCGAGCCGTTGACCATCGCTCCCGTAGGATCAAGTCGTGTCCCCAACGCCCACTAGAGGGTTGATGCGGCGATGAGTGTCTTCCGCAACCTCGAAGCCCGAATCGAGGGCCTCGTCGAAGGTGTGTTCAGCCGTGCCTTCAGCTCGGAAGTTCAGCCGGTCGAGCTGGCCCGCAAGCTGGCCAAAGAGATGGATTCGCACAAGACGGCCTCGGTTTCCCGGGTGTACGTGCCGAACGAGTACACGGTTCACCTCTCCGAGAAGGACCGGGACAAGCTGGAGGGATACGAGCGGTCGCTGGAGCAGGAACTTTCCGGATACCTGCTCGAACATGCCCGCCGCAAGGGTTACGACCTTCTGACCCGGCCCGAAGTTCATTTCAACACCGACGCTCGCCTCAGGCTCGGAGAGTTCGGAATCCAGGCTCGCCTGGTCAAGCCCCCGGCCCGCGAAGGCGAACTGCCCCAGCAGGCCGACGAGGGTCACACCATGGTCTACAAGGTGCCCCCGGCGCAGCCCGCCCCGGACCCGACCCGGCGGGCTCCGGAACGACCGGCCCTGACCCGCGCGGTCGTCGATCTGGACGACCGGCGATATGTGCTGGATGGCCCGCGCGCCGTGCTCGGCCGCTCGGATGAGGTCGAGTGCGTGCTGCGCGACCCGAACGTGTCCCGTCGCCACGCGGAACTCCGGCAGGACGCTTCCGGACAGTGGGAGATCGCCGACCTGGGATCGACCAACGGAGTCAAGGTCAACGGCCGCCGGGTGACTGAAGCGCCGCTTCGCGAGGGCGATCAGGTCACCGTGGGAACAACCACCTTCCGCTTCGGGATCGAACGGTAAACCGGCAGGCCAGGCTCGCAATTGGATTACGAACCGATTTCCGTAGCGCTCAAGTTCGGGTTCCTCGCGGTCCTCTACCTGTTTCTGCTCTGGATCGCCTCCAGCGCGAGGAAGGACCTGAAGCGAAATCAGGGCGGGAGCTTCGACGGGGACGCGACGATCGGCGCGGTGCCGGCCGGCTCCTATGACGCCTGGCTGGTCGTGGTTCGGGGCGGCGGACTCGAGGCGGGCACCAGGTTCGACGTCTTCGGCGGGGTCACGATGGGGAGGTCGGGAGAGGCCGACGTTTCATTCACCGACCGCTATGCATCCGGACTCCACGCGAGGCTCTACCCTCGCGGTGACCGATACTTCCTTGAAGACATGAACTCGACCAACGGCACCCTCCTGGACGGCGGCGCGGTTACGGCCGACGCCGAAGTCAGGGATGGCTCGATGATCGAGATCGGTGACACCGCGTTCAGGTTCGAAATGGATCGCCCATGAGGGGTAAGAGGACATCAGGATGCTGAGGGTTTCGGGACATTCCGAACGCACCGACGTTGGCCGCCAGCGGCAGGCCAACGAGGATTCCTACCTCGCCCGCGCCCCGCTCTTCGTGGTCGCTGACGGCATGGGCGGCGCCCAGGCCGGCGAGGTCGCATCACTGACCGCGATCCAGGCCTTCCAGGCCGGGCTGCCGGCAGGCAACGCCGAGGAGGCGATCGAGCAGACCATCGCCGTCGCCAACCGGAACATTCATGACCAGGCGGTCTCCGACGCTTCGCTTTCCGGGATGGGCACCACGATCACGGTCGCCTCGGTCGACGCCGACGGCGAACGGGTGGTGATCGGCCACGTCGGTGATTCGCGGGCCTACCGCCTGCGGGACGGAATCATCCAGCGCCTGACCAAGGACCACTCCCTGGTCGAGGAGATGCGCCGCCGCGGCCAGATCACCGAGGAACAGGCCGAGGATCACCCGCAGCGTTCGATCATCACCAGGGCACTCGGGCCGGAGCCCGAGGTGCAGGCCGACCTGGCCACCGTCCCCTCCGAGCCGGGCGACATCTTCCTGCTTTGTTCCGACGGCCTGACCACGATGATCGGGGACGAGAAGATCCGCGACATCCTGATGGGGGCGACCACTCTCGACGCGGCCGCCCGCACCCTGGTCGACGAGGCAAACCGGGCCGGTGGCCGGGACAACATCACCGTGATCGTTTTCCAGGTCGAGGACCCGGCCAACCCCTTGCCGCGGGATGACCACCCGACCCTGATCCGCTCCGGCGCGGCCCGGCGGGCCCGCCGGGGGGAACGCGAAGCCGCCCGTCCAAAGCGGCGCGGGAAGGTAGTGGCCGGAGTCCTGGCGGCCCTCGCGGTGCTGCTGATCCTGGTCGGCGGCCTTTTCGTCGCGACCCGCCAGGCCTGGTTCCTCGGAACCGATACCGCGGGCCGGGTCGCCCTGTACCGGGGCCTGCCGTTCGAACTGCCTTTCGGCGTCGACCTGTACTCGCTCAAGTACTCGACCGCGATCCAGACCACTTCGCTGCCCGCCAATCGCCAGCGCTCGGTGACCGACCACTCGCTGCGCTCCGAGGACGACGCGGTCTCGCTGATCGAGGACATCGAAAGTCGTGAGGGCCTGACCGGGTGAGCGCCTCCCGCAACCGGGAACTGCTGGCCCTCGTCCCGGTTGCCCTGCTCCTGACCGTCGGCTTCGCTGCGGTCTTCGCGCAGAACGACAACCAGCTGACCAACCTGAGCCTTTCCTACGGGCTCTACTTCCTGGCGATCTGCCTCGCCACCCACATCTACATCCGGATCCGGCTGCCCAACGCCGATCCCTACCTCTTTCCGCTGATGGCCCTGCTGACCGCTTTCGGGCTGGTCATGCTCTACCGGCTCGACTCGGAACTCGGCAACGAGCTGGCTCGTGACCAGGCCAACTGGTTCGTGATCGGCCTGATCCTCTTTGCCGTCGTGATCCACTTCTTCAAGGATTACTCGGTCCTCGAGCGGTACCGGTACACGATCGCCCTGATCAGCCTCGGGTTGCTGATGGCACCTCGCCTGCCCCTGATCGGCTCCCAGGTCAACGGCGCCTATCTCGGGATCAGCCTCGGACCGATCTCCTTCCAGCCGGCCGAACTGGCCAAGATCGGGATCGTCATCTTCCTCGCCAGTTACCTGCGGGAGCATCGGGAACTGCTGGTGGTCGGGGCCCGCCGGATACTCGGGATCACTTTCCCGCCGCTGAAGCACCTGGGTCCGCTGCTGGTGGTCTGGGGCGCGGCCATGTTCATGCTGATCTTCATCCGCGACCTCGGCAGCTCG
>JAGQUQ010000039.1:10593-21449 GCA_020438425.1 Solirubrobacterales bacterium | reverse complement strand
ACCCTCGCCGACCTGCTGCCGAATTCGGCCGCCCGCCACGCGAACGACGGTGCCTTCCTCTTCAAGAACGAGGCCGGCGACTGGGAAGAGACCTCCTACGAGAAGGTCGCAGCCGAGGTTCAGGCCCTGACTCTCGGACTGAAGGCCCTCGGCATCCAGCGGGGCGACAAGGTCGCGATCATCGGCAACACCCGGCCCGAGTGGACCCTCTCGGACTTTGCCGCGATGAGCACCGGCGCCACCGTGGTTCCGATCTACCAGACAAACTCTCCCTCCGAGTGCCAGTACGTGCTCGAGCATTCCGAGTCCAGGGTCGTGATCGTCGAGAACGAAGATCAGCTTGCCAAGATCACCGAGGTCAGGGATTCGCTTCCCGCTCTCGAGCACATCGTGATCATGATCGGCGAGGCCGAGGGAGCGATCAGCCTGGCCGAGCTCCGGAAGATGGGCGAGTCCGGCACCGACGAGGACTACAAGGCCAGCTACGAAGCGGTCGAGCCCGATGACCTCTGCAAGATCGTCTACACCTCCGGCACCACCGGCCCGCCGAAGGGCTGCATGATCTCCCACGGCAACTACCGGGCGATGCTCGACATGGCCGACTCGGTCAGCATCATCGAGGAGGGAGAAACCAGCTACCTCTTCCTCCCCCTCGCCCATGTCTTCGCCCTGCTGATCCAGTACGGGATGGTTGACATCGGCGGCCGGATCGCCTTCTGGGAACGCGATCAGCTCAAGATCGTCCCCAACCTGGCCGAGGTCAAGCCGGAGTCCTTTCCTTCGGTGCCGCGAATCTTCGAGAAGGTTCATGACACCGCGATCGCCACGGCCGAGGCCGAAGGCGGACTCAAGGCGGCGATCTTCCGCTGGGCCTTCCGGGTCGGCAAGCGGTACCGCAAGACCGAGGCCGAGGGCAAGAAGCCGGGCTTCCTGCTGACCAAGCAGATGGGCTTCGCCGACAAGGCCGTTTTCTCGAAGATCCGCGCCATTTTCGGCGGCAATCTGCGGGTCGCGATCAGTGGTGCCGCCCCGATCGACCCCGAGATCCTGCGCTTCTACCAGGCCGCCGGCGTGCCGCTCTTCGAAGCCTGGGGCATGACCGAGACCTCGACCGGCGGCACCACCAACATGCCGGGCGCCAACCGGATCGGTTCGGTCGGTCGGCCGGTGGCCGGGGTCGAGCTGAAGATCGCCGAGGACGGCGAGCTGCTGCTCAAGGGCCCGAACGTCTTCCAGGGCTACTACAAGAACCCGGAAGCAACCGCCGAAACGGTCACCGACGGCTGGCTCCACACCGGTGATGTCGCCTCGATCGACGATGACGGTTACGTCTCGATCATCGGCCGCAAGAAGGAAATCATCATCACCGCCGGCGGCAAGAACATCACCCCGGTCAACATCGAGCAGGAAGTGAAACGGAACCCGCTGGTTTCGCAGTGCGTGGTGATCGGCGACCGCAAGCCCTATCTGATCGCCCTGGTCACTCTCGATCAGGAGGCGCTGACCCGGTTCGCCGCCGAGCAGGGCATGCTCGACGAACCGGCCGCGATGATCAACAGTCCGCTGGTCCGGGAGACGATCGAGCAGCACATCCAGGAGATCAACAGGAACTTTGCCCCGGTCGAACAGATCAAGCGGTTCCACATCCTGCCGAACGACCTGAGCCAGGAAGGCGGGGAGCTCACCCCCACCCTGAAGATCAAGCGCCCGGTCGTCGCCACCAAGTACGAAAAAGAGATCGAAGACCTCTACGCCAGCTGACCACAGTCGGGGGGTCCAACGGCTGTGATTACGCCGTGGGGCCGGGCGGGCATCCCCGGGACGCGGCGAACACTTCGCGCGGCATTCAGCCGCGCTCTGCCTGAGTGTCCCGGAGACGCCCGCCCGGCCCCACGGCTACTCGAATCCCGTCAGTCGTCCTTCTTCGTCCAGGAGGGCGAGCGCGTCCGGGTTCGGGGTGACGACCTCGGTTGAGGTGATGTACTCGGGATAGGAAGGTTTCAGGCCTCGCAGGCGGCCGATCGGGGAGAGGACGGCAGCGAGCGCTTTCTGGATCGACGGCGGTGGCTTTGCGAGGATCATCTCCTCCTTGTACTCGTTGACCATGACCATGATCTGAAGGGGATGCGGCACTCCTTCCCGGTTCACCTTGCCGTCGCGGCAGAGGCCGAAGATGCTGGTGATGAACTCCGAAAGGCGGTCTCCCGGCACGGCCTCAACGACCACGCTGGCGTCCTCGTCCCCGATCTGCCACCAGTCGTGGACCACTCCCGGCAGAACTTCGGCCGCCTCGCCCGGACCCAGCGTCACTTCCTGACCATCGACCAGGAATCCGACCTTGCCCCCGAGCACGTGGAAACGCTCGCGCACAGCCGGGTGAATGTGTGCCATTGCCACCCGCCCACCCGGCGCCACGGTCAGATGGGCCGCCAGCACCCGGTCGGGATGCTCGAAGGGATCGGTGAGCAGCACAACCCGCTCGCCGGTCACCGGATTATCGAAGACCTGACCGACCCGGGACATGAACCCACCCTAACCGCACCTCACAGCCCGGTGGGTCGGATTTTCGGCCCAACTACCGGTTATCCGACCCACCGCGGGGGAACAGGGCAGGTGAAGGGGGATGAGGAGGCGACTCCGAGTCCCGTGCCGCCTCCAGGTCCGGGACCAGGCCGGGTCAGGCCCGGGTTCCTCGAGGTGGGTATGGATTGCATCTATATGGATGCAATCCATAGGCACCCGCTCAGGGCCGGGCTTCGGATGGTAGGTATGTGAGTTGTCTAAATGGACAACTCCGATAGGCACCCTCTCCCGGAGCGGGGTCGGGAGATCATCGAGAAGCCAACACCACAAAACTCTCGGCGGGTGGATGCCAGGGACCTCCAGCCGTTCGCTGCCGAGGAATAAGGCCGGAAATGACCGCGATCGTACGCGGGTACTTGAGCTGTCGTTTCCGGCCGTTGACGAAGGCAGCGGACGGCTGGTGGTTCCTGGCGCCGCCCGGGCTAGGAGGTGCCGGTCTGGCGGAGTAGTGCTCCGGTGGTCTGCTCGAAGATGCGGCGCCAGACCGAAGCTTCGGACGATTCCTGTTCCTTGACCTTGCGGACCACGCGACGCAGGCGGGTGGCGGAGATCTCGATGCCGTGCTTCTCGGTCATCTCGGTGTAGTAGGCGTAATCCTCGGCCAGGTGGGCGGTCACCGTTTCGAAGCCGTGGGTGGCGATGTCGAGGCGATGCGAGTAATCCATGATCGAGGTGCCGAACATGAGCTCGTCGTCCGGTTCCGGTTCGAAGAGCAGGATGTCGACCCCGGGGTAGCGTTCCTTCCAGGACTCGACCGCGATCGCGAGCCGCTGGTGAAGCAGCAGACGAAAAGCCTGGTTGGCGATCGCCGGCAGGCCCATGTCGGCGATCCGGCGGACCCGGCTGCCGGAGACCGTCGGCAGGCCGACGTTGCGGTCGTTCGCATACGGCACCAGCGGGTTGACCACGACGATGAACTCGGCACCGCGCTCGACCGCGACGTCGACATTGGTGGTCGAGTAGATGCCGCCATCGACCAGGGTGCGGCCGTTCACCTCGACCGGCTCGTAGACGAGTGGCAACGCGGTCGAACACTCGACCGCCTTGGACACCGGGATGCCGGACCAGTCGCCTTCCTTGTCGCCGAAGACGACACGCTCTCCCGAGTCGAGATCGGTTCCGGTCAGGTAGAGCTCGCGCTGAAGGGCATCGAAGGAATCGACGATCCCCTTGGTGGCGAGCGCTTCCCTCACGTAGGCGCCGATGCCGGCGTTCGAGTACATGCCGGAGGGCAGGTGCTCGGCGAGTCCGTAAGCGACGTCGATCACCGAGAGGTCGCGGAAACGCGGGACCATGCTCTTGACCATTCCGGCCACATGCAGGGGCAGGGTGGCGAGCCGGCTCGCGTACTCGCTGAAGTTCGGTCGAAGGACCGTGTCCTGGCTGATCCGCTCGATCGGCGAGCCTTCCTCGTCGGTCAGGACCCGCATCATTTCCTCGGGGGTCACCCCGGCAGCCAGCATGCTGCCAATGAACGAACCGGCACTGGTTCCGACGTACATGTCGAAGTCGTTGACGGTCGAGTTGACGGCCAGAAGATCGAGCGCACGGAGGGTTCCGATCTCGTAAACCCCGCCGGTGAAACCGCCGCCGCCCAGCACCAGAGCGGTGCGTGAACGCTTGCGATTCTTCTCATTCTGGCGGCGTTTCTGGGATTCCTCGATGTTTACGACTTTGCCCATCGGGGACCAATTATGTCAGCAATCGGTGTCAAGATCCGCTACCTTCGGCCTCTCGCTTGTTGCAATATCCGATGAAACACGCCATTCCGGCCCTGGCTGCGGCGCTCTTTCTGGTCTTTTCCGCCGCCACGCAGGCCTCCCCTCCCAAGCCTCTACCCAATCCGGACCGCCCGGCCGTCACCCCGATCCTTCCTGACACCGGCGGTGACGCCGCCAGTGCCAGTGACGCCTCGGCCAGCGCCGCCAGGGCATGCGCCTCGATGCGTCGCCTGGCCCGGCGTGGCAACCGTTCGGTCGGGCTCCGGGTCTTCAACCTGAAGAGCCGGGAGAACGTCTGCTCGCTGAATTCGCAGGCTCGGCGCTCGCTTGCCTCGAACACCAAACTGTTCACCACCGCAACGGTTCTCGACCGGTTCGAGACCGGGCAGTCCTTCACCACCCGCGTGTACCGGGCCGGCAAGGTGAAAGACGGGGTTCTGGAGGGGAACCTCTACCTGAAAGGCGGAGGGGATCCAAGCTTCGGGACCAACGAGTTTCTCCGGACGTACCTCGCTGGCGAAGGATCCTCGATCGACCGGCTGGCAACGATCATCCAGCGGCGGGGGATCAAACGGATCACCGGTCTCGTCTTCGCTGACGACACGATCTTCGACCGGCTGCGCGGGGTAGCCGACTCGGGCTACGCAACCAGTCCCTGGATCGGCCCCCTTTCTGGCCTTTCGTTCAACGCCGGCTACACATCGTCCAGCCTGAGCCGCTTCAGCTCGGATCCGGCCCGGCTGGCCGCGCGGACTCTGGCTCGTGAGTTGAGACAACGGGGAGTCAAGGTCAAACTCAGGACGGGACTGCGACCGACCCCGGCCCGGATCCGCAGGAAGGCGAACCTGATCGCCTGGCAGGACTCCCCCGACATGGCCTGGATGGCCCGGGTCACGAACCTCAACTCGATCAACTTCTGGGCCGAGACCCTGCTCAAGGATCTCGGGGCGTACATCCGGAAATCCGGTACCACCGCCGAAGGCGTCAAGGTGGTTCGCCGTACGATGGCCGCCCTCGATGTCGATGTGTGGCCGATCGACGGATCCGGTCTGACCTACGGCAACCGGTCCACCGCCCATGACGTCGCGAAGCTGCTCTACAAGGCAAGATCCGAGCCCTGGGGCAACGACCTGTTTGCGTCACTGCCGACCGCGGGCGTTGATGGCACCCTCGCCGACCGGATGCGCGGTTCGGCCGCCCAGCGCCGCTGCCACGCGAAGACGGGAACCCTGACCGGGGTCACCGCGCTTTCCGGATACTGCTTCAACGCCTCGGGCCGGCAGTTCGCCTTCTCGATCCTGATGAACGACGTGACAAACCTGGACCGCGCCCGGGCAGCCCAGGACCGGATCGCCGCCCTGATCGCGCGCCTCTAGGACCGCCACATGCGGGCCGGGAAAGTCGGGGGACCCCCGGTCGGGTGGCGCTCCGGACCTGCATCCGATAGAAACCAGGCATGGGGGAACGACGGAAGGTAGTTCTTGCTTTTGTGCTCGGGCTGATCATCGCCACGGCCGGAACGGCAACCGCCGCGAAGCTGATCACCGGCAAGCAGATCAAGGACGGCACGATCACGATGAAGGACCTCTCGAAATCGGTTCGGGCCAAGGTCAACAAAGCCGGCAAGCGGGGACCGACCGGTCCGACCGGAACTGTTGACACTTCGGGTTTCTTCACCAAGTCCGAGAGTGATGCCCGCTATCCACAGATCGACATCCTCGAAACAGGAGGCGCCTATCCGGTTGCGGTCGCGCCAAACACCCATGTCGATGTCACATCCGAGATCTGTCCGAACGGTTACATGGTTGGCAAGGGAACCTTCGAGGCCGACGGGTTTGAAGAATCGATCGTCCACGACACCATCCTGCCCGCCGACCGGCGATACGAAGTGTCGATCTCAAACGTGCTCGACACCCCCGCGAACGGCACTCTTCATGTGAAGGTCAACTGCTTTCAGCTCGACCCGGCGATCGTGCCCGAGCCGCAGATCCCCTGAGCGGCTACTTGCGCAGCCACTGTTCGACTTCGGCGTAGCGACCCGGTGCTTTGAGGTACTTGACCTTGCCGGTTTTCAGGGTGATGATCCCGATCCGCTTGTCTTCATCGGCGCCCTGGGTGAAGGCGATCATCTTGCCGTTCGGTGAGTAGGTCGGGGCGAAGTTGATCGCTTCGGACCTGGTCAGGCGTTTCGCGCCCTTGCCGTCGAGGCGGGCTCTGAAAACCTCCCAGGCATCCCCGACCGGTGCCGTGTAGGCGATCCACTTTCCGTCCGGGGAGAAATGCGGGTCAAGCGCCGGGCCTTTGGTGTTGACCGTGTGGCTCTTGCCGGTCTTCGTGTCGAGCAGCCGGATCTTCGAGGTGTCCTCGTCGCCACCCCGGTTGTAGGAGACGAACCGGCCATTGGGCGAAACATCGGTGAGTCCCCAGTCCCGCTTCGTGTCCACTTTGTAGGACTTGACCTGCTTCGTCTTGATCGTGTACCGCTTCAGGTGCCAGAAGACGCCAGAGTCCAGGTAGTACTTCTTCGAGAAATAGATCGACTTGCCATCCGGGGAGAAGACAGAGTCCTGGTTGAGGACGTCGCTTTCCTCGGCCGTGATTGCCTTCGCCTTGGTCGGGCGGGAGAAAGGTCCCAGCCACAGCTGGTAGCCCGGATAGGCCGAATAGACGATCTGCCTGCCGTTCGGCGAGACCGCAGGATCGGAATAGGAGTGGTCCAGAGCACCGAGCAATTCGGTCGATTTTCCGACCAGGTTCTCGGTGAAGATGCGAGTGGTGCTGCCGTTGATTCCGCCATCGGTGAAAGCCGAGACGAGCAGCGGACCGTTCTTTCCCGGCAGGGTCGCGGAAGCGCTGGTGGCGAAGGCCAGTGAAAGCACCGCGACGCCAAGTACTGCCAGCAGGTGACGAACCATCGAAACTTCTCCCTCGGGCTTCATCTGAAGATCCTAACCCGCTCAACCCTCCGGTGATGCGGATTCGGGGAGATTCCCGGCCAGCAACTCATCCAGTCCCTCGCGGTCGAGGACCGGGATGCCCAGCTTCTCGGCCTTCTCCAGCTTCGACCCGGCCGAGTCGCCGGCGACCACGAAGTCGGTCTTCTTCGAGACCGAACCGGTCACCTTGCCCCCGGCCCGCTTGACCATTGCGCCGGCCTCGTCGCGGGTCAGGCCGGGGAGGGTGCCGGTCAATACCACGGTCTTGCCTTCCAGCGGCCCACCCTCCGGCCGCCTTTCACCTTCGGCCAGTTCCATCCTCAGACCGGCCGCTTTCAACCTTTCGATGATCTCCAGGGTCCCCTCGTCCGAGAGCGATTCGGCGATCTGAACCGCCATGATCGGGCCGACGCCCTCGGCCTGCTCGATCCGTTCCGGGTCGGCTTCCGCGATCGCGTCGATCGAACCGAACTCGTCGGCCAGGACCTCCGCGGTTGCCGGTCCGACCCCGATCAGCCCGAGCGCGAACAGCACCCGGGGAAAGGGAACCTCGCGGGACTTCTCGATCTCCGAGATCAGGTTGCCGGCCGAGGTCTCCCCCATGCGGTCGAGCGCCTCGAGTTGCTCCTGCTTCAGGTCATAGAGGTCGGCCACATCGGCAATCAGGCCCTCGTCGAGGAAGCGCAGGACCTGCTTCTCGCCGATTCCCTCGAT
The DNA here is from genome assembly GCA_020438425.1 of Solirubrobacterales bacterium. GTDB lineage: Bacteria > Actinomycetota > Thermoleophilia > Solirubrobacterales > 70-9 > 67-14. Next base: position 13,495 of record JAGQUQ010000039.1, on the reverse strand, counting down.
GTCCATCGCGCCACGCGAGACGAAGTGCTTGATGTGCTGGAAGATCTGGCCGGGGCAGCCGGAGCGGTTGGGACAGATCGAGAAGACCGAGTTTTCCGGCTTGACCACTTCGGTTCCGCAGGCAGGACACTCTTTCGGCGGGGTCGGCTTGCTTGCCCCCTTCGGCCGTTTCTGGGGCAGGGCCGAGACCACCTGCGGGATCACGTCGCCAGCCCTCAGCACGACCACCTCGTCGCCCTTGCGGACGTCCTTGCGGGCGAGATCTTCCTCGTTGTGAAGGGTCGCGGTCGAGACCGTGACCCCGCCGACCCGAACCGGCTCCAGCATCGCGAAGGGGACCATGTGACCGGTACGACCGACGTTCCAGACGATGTCGAGCAGCTTCGTCGTCGCCGTGGTCGGCGGGAACTTCCAGGCGATCGCCCAGCGGGGCTCCCTGCCCGCCACCCCGAGCTCGTTCCAGAGGTCGATGTTGTCGACCTTGATCACGACCCCGTCGATCTCGAAGTCAAGTTTTTCGCGACGGTCCAGCCACCAGTGGCAGCGCTCGAGCACCTCGCCGATCGAGTCGTGGACGGCAATGTCCGGATTGACCTGGAACCCGCGCTCCCGGAGCCACTCGATCTCCTCCGAGTGGCTCCCGAACGAGACGCCCTCGGTGGCACCGATCCCGTAAGACCAGACCGCCAGCGGACGCTCCGCGGCATCCTTCGGATTGACCTGCCGGATCGAACCGGCAGCGGAGTTGCGCGGATTCGCGAAGGCGGGCAATCCGGCGTCAACCCGCTTCTGGTTGAGGGCCGCGAAGTCGGGGATCGGCAGGTAAACCTCGCCTCGTACCTCGATCAGCGGCGGCGCCTCCGCGATCTCCTTCGGCAGCGCCTCGATCGTCTTGATGTTCAGCGTTACGTCTTCACCGACCGTGCCGTTGCCGCGGGTTGCTCCCTGCACCAGCTTGCCGTTCCTGTAGGTGAGCGAGATCGCCAGGCCGTCGATCTTCGGCTCGGTGACGAAGGTCAGCCGACCGGGGTCCACGTCGCGGCGGGCGAGATGATTGCGGATCCGGTTCTCCCAGGCGAGCAGTTCTTCCTCGGTTCGGGCGTTGCCCAGCGAGAGCATCGGGATCGCATGCGTTACCGGAGCGAAACTGGTTGAGGGTTCCGAGCCCACCCGCTGGGTCGGGGAATCCCCGGTCACCAGCTCCGGGTGTTTTTCCTCGAGCTCCTTCAGCTCCGCGTAGAGCAGGTCGTACTGCTCGTCGGATATTTCGGGGTCGTCCTTCTCGTGGTAGAGGACGATGTGATGATTCAGCTCCTCCTGGAGCTCGGCGATCCGTTTCGCTTCGGCCCCGTCTTCGGCTCCGGAACTCAAGCGGAAGCCTCGCCCAGCAGCCGTTCGAAGTCCCGGTCACGGAGCCCTTCGATCTCGTCGTGGTGGGTCCAGTCGAGACTGAGCGGGGTCACGGTCATGCGGTTGCGGGCGATCGCCCCGATGTCGGTGTCGGGCTGGTCGTCCATCCCTGGCTCGTAACCGTAGATCCGGTAGTGGGTGCGGCCGTCGCTTGTGTCCTTCTCGACCTTCTTCAGCTCGTCCCGGTAGAGCCGCTTGCCGAGCTTTGTCACATCCACCCCTTCGACCTCGCCGCCCGGCACATTGACGTTGAGGAGCGTGTCGGCTGGCAGGGGACTCTCGATCAGCTGGCGCACGATCCCGGCGGTGAACTTCGCCGCCACCTGGAAGTCGTAGTCCTTCTGCGGCATGTACCCGAGCTCGCGCAGCCGGGACTGCTGGGAAACCGCGATTCCGGGCAGTCCGAGCAGGATGCCCTCGAGGGCCGCCGCGACGGTGCCCGAGTAGGTGACGTCGTCGCCCAGGTTGAGACCGTGGTTGATTCCCGAGACGATCAGGTCCGGGCGCTCGCCGAGCAATCCGACCTGGGCGAAGCGGACGCAATCGACCGGGGTGCCGTCCGTCGCGTGGCCGAGGTCACCGTCGTCGAACCGGATTTCTTCGACCGAGAGCGGGGTCCGGGTGGTGATGCTGCGGGCCGAGGCGCTGCGGTTCGAGTCCGGCGCGATCACATCGAGAGTGACCCCCTCGATCTGCCTCAGCTCCCGCCTCAGGGTCTGCAGACCCTGAGCCCCGATCCCGTCGTCATTCGTCAAAAGAATCCTCATCTGGCTCAAGAATATGTGTCTGTCTTCGCGAGGGCGAATGCGCCACTTGCCAGAGCCGGCCCATCCATTCCCGGATGTCCTGGGCCGGCGGGTTGAGCTTGGAGGGCGGGTCGGACCCCGCCCGACTCCTAATAGTCCACTCGGACGAAGTAAAGACCTTGTGGGGGTGCGGTCACTCCGGCTTCCGGGCGCTGGGCGCCGTTCAGCAGATTCCGGAAGTTCTCGAGGCTGCGGCTGCCGTCTGCGACCTCGATCATCGTGCCGACCAGGATCCGGACCATGTTCTGCATGAAGGAATCGCCGGTGATCCAGAACTGGAGCGTGTCATCCCCGGTCAGCCCGCTTTCGGTGACCCACTCTGCCGAATGGATGATCCGCTCGAACCGCTTGTGGTAGGTCTCGGTCGGGGTGAAGGCGGTGAAGTCATGCTTGCCGACCAGCAACCCGGCGCATTCGTCGAGCAACTTCCGGTCGATCGGCCGGGAGACCCACCAGGCCCGGTTCACGGCAAAGGGATTGTCGGGCCGCCGGTTCAGCACCCGGTAGCAGTAGGTGCGGGAGACAGCGTCCCGGCGGGCATCGAAGCCGGCAACCGGAGTCACGGCCCGGACCGCGATTGTGCGCGGGGTCAGCCCGTTCAGGCTGCGAACGATCGTGTCGGGCATCTCGCCGTCGTACTCGAAGCTCGCGACCTGGCCGAGCGCATGAACTCCGGAATCGGTCCG
>JAGQUQ010000039.1:0-10495 GCA_020438425.1 Solirubrobacterales bacterium | reverse complement strand
GTCCGGCAACGGTCAGATCGATCGGCTGATCGGTCCTCAGGGCGATCCGGAGAGCCTCCTCGAGCCGGGCCTGGACGGTGTCCACCCCGCCCTCCTGACGGGCCCAGCCACGAAAGGCGGAGCCGTCGTACTCAATGTCGAGTCGCCAGTTCAGCGGCGGATGTGGAGAATCTTCCGGCCCCAGTTGCCCCAGGCCTGCGCGGTGATCGCGACCCTGCCGTGAGCCCGCTTGCCGAAGAAGATCGTGGCCGTGCCGGTGACCGTCCAGCCCGGGGTCAGCTCCCGGATCATGAATCCGCGCTTGACTTCAACACTGGGCCGGCCGGCGAGCGCCTTCTTGCCCAGGTAGACATAGACGTTGCGGGCGGTCAGGTCGCCACTGTTCTTGACGGAAATCTTCATGTTGACGGAGCTGCCTGCCTTGGCAACGCTGCCGCCGCCTTCCTTCCAGACCTTCACCGGCTTGATGATGGCCTGCTTGGTCTTGCCCTTGCCGCCATTGTTGTTGCCGCCACCATTGTTGTTGCCGCCGCCGTTGTTGTTGTTGCCACCATTGTTGTTGCCGCCGCCGTTGTTGTTGCCGCCACCGCCCGGATTTATCACCGGTCCGGTCGTGGTTCCGGTGGGTCCGGTCGGGCTGGTGGGACCGGTGGGTCCGGTCGGCTGGGTCGGGCCGGTCGGCCCGGTCGGCTGAGTCGGGCCGGTGGGTCCGGTCGGCCCGGTCGGTCCGGTCGGCGGGTCCCAACGGTCGACCCGGTTGTTGAACGGGTTGGCGACGTTGATCGTGGTGCCCGGACCGAGGGCGACCGAAGTCGGCTGGGCGGCCTGATATGGAGCGGGAACGAGCCACTCGTTTAGGAACGCCCCGCCGGTCGAAAGTCTTTGAATGCGGCCGTTGCCGCGGTCGGCGACGAAGAGGGTGTTTCCGGTGCCGATCGCAAGGCCGGCCGGATTGTTGACCTGGCCCTGGCCGGAGCCATAGGTGCTCCAGATCGCGAGGACGTTGCCGGACGAATCGGACTTGACGATCCGGCCGTTGCCGGAATCCGAGACATAGACGTTGCCGGAGGAATCGGTGGCGACTCCCATCGGACCGGAGATCCCGCCGATGTCATTGATCCCGCTATCGAAAGTGAATCCCGACCCGCACCAGCCCCAGGCGTTGCACTTGACCACGCGATTGTTGTCGGTGTCGGCGATGTAGACGTTGCCGCTGCCGTCGACCGCGACCGCCGCGGGCTGCTTGAACTTGCCCAGTGAGTCGCCGAAGCCGCCCCACTCGGTCTGGTAACTGCCGTTCGGGTAAAGGCGCTGGATTCGGTTGTTACCGGTGTCGGCGATGAAGATCGCTCCGCCGGACTCGACCGCCACACCGTTCGGCGAGTTGAACTGAAGCTGGCCGGTGCCGGGCGTGCCGACTGCCATCAGCTGGGCCCCGGTCGGGCTGTACTTGACCAGCCGGTTTCCGAAGGACTCGACCACGTAGAGGTTCCCCGAACTGTCGGTGGCAACACCGGCCGGAGCGTTCCCGAGGATCGGCGTGCCCCAGGCCGCGCTGGCCGGGGAAGCAATGGCAAGCAGCATCAGGCCGGACGCAATCGCGACGGTGACTGCGGTGAGAATCCTCACCCTTATGTCTTGATGCCCCCTGGCAGTCTTCAATTGCCTGTCCCTGTGAGTCGTAAATCCGGTAATAGCCCAGTATAGGCGCAGTATCAGAAACACCGGGGAACCGGAAAAGGAGCGCCGCGAGCATTAACGACGAAAGGCCCCGAAGGGCCTCTCGTCAAAATTCGCTTCGAGCCTGGTTAGACGAGCTCGAGGAAGACCATCTCGGTCGAGTCCGACTTGCGGGGGCCGATCTTGACGATCCGGGTGTACCCGCCGTTGCGGTCCTCGTAACGCGGAGCGATCTCTTCGAACAGCTTGTGAACCGCGAACTTGTCCTGACGCAGGACCGAAAGGGCCTGGCGACGGGCGTGAAGGTCACCGCGCTTGCCGAGGGTGATCAGCTTCTCGATCTCCGGCTTGGCGGCCTTGGCCTTGGCCTGCGAGGTCTTGATGCGCTCGTGCTCGATGATCTCCTTGGAGAGGTTGCTGAGCAGCGCCTTCCGGTGGGCTGAATCCCGGCCCAGTTTGTTCCTCTTCTTTGCGTGGCGCATCGTTTCTCCTTAGGTGTTACTAGGTAAATCTAGTCCTGGCGCAGCTGGTGGCCGCGGCCTTCAAGGTTCTCGACGACCTCGTCGATCGACTTCTGGCCAAAGTTCGGAATCGCGGCGAGCTCGGACTGCGACTTGACGAGCAGCTGGCCGATCGTCTCGATCCCGGCCCGCTTGAGGCAGTTGTAGGACCTGACACTGAGCTCGAGCTCGTCGATCAGGATGTCGTTCTCGCCGCCGGTGGCGGGCGCGGCACCGTCGGCGACGGCAACACCTTCGGCGACGACCGGCTCGCGGGCGGTCAGTTCCTCGACCCGGTCCGGGTCGCTGAAGATCGCGAGGCTCTTGATCAGGATCTCCGACGCTTCACGAAGGGCCGTGTTCGGCTCGATCGAACCGTCGGTCTCGAGCTCCAGGGTGAGCTTGTCGAAGTCGGTGCGCTGGCCGACGCGAGCGGCTTCCACGGTGTAGGAGGCGCGGCGGATCGGCGAGAAGATCGAGTCGATCGGGATCACGCCGATCGGCTGGTCGGAATCCTTGTTCTCCTCGGCCGGACGGTAACCACGACCGCGGCCGATGGTCACGTACATCTCGAGGCGGGTCTTCTTCTCGAGCGTGGCGATCGGAGCATCCGGGTTGAGGATCTCGACGCCGGCCGGCAGGTCGATGTCGGCGGCGGTTACGTTGCCGGGGCCGGTCGCGACGATCGGAGCCTCGACGGCGTCGGCGTCGGTGTGCATCCGGACGACCAGGTCCTTGAGGTTGAGGACGATGTCGGTGACGTCTTCCTTCACGCCGGCGATGTTCGAGAACTCATGCGAAACGCCCTCGATCCGGACGCTGGTGATCGCGGCGCCGCCCAGCGAAGAGAGCAGCACGCGACGCAGGCTCGAACCGAAGGTGTAGCCGAAGCCCTTGTCGAGGGGCTCGATGGTGAAGACACCCTTGTTCTCGTCAACCTGCTCGGAGGAGATGGTCGGTACCTGGAAATCAGTGCTCATTGGATCCTTTTGTTGCGGGGGGAGGGGAAGGCCGGGGCTGCGTCTGGATCAGACGCGACGGCGCTTGCGGGGGCGGCAGCCGTTGTGGGCCTGGGGCGTCACGTCCTTGACGCTGGTCACCTCGAGGCCGGCGGCCTGCAGCGAGCGGACCGCTGTGTCCTTGCCGGAACCCGCGCCCTTGGCGAAGACTTCGACCTTCTGAAGGCCGTGCTCCATGCCCTTCTTGGCGGCGGCGTCAGCGGTCACCTGTGCGGCGAACGGGGTCGACTTGCGCGAACCCTTGAACCCGGCGCTACCGGCCGATTCCCAGGCGATGACGTTGCCCTCGGGATCGGTCAGGGTGACGATCGTGTTGTTGAAGGAGGTCTTGATGTGGGCCTGGCCGACCGCAATGTTCTTGCGGACGCGACGGCGGGTGCGGGTCTTGGCCGGTTTCTTGGCTGCCATGAAAAGTCTCTAGCTCCTTACTTTGCGGGCTTCTTCTTGCCCGCGATGCTCATGCGGCGCGGACCCTTGCGGCCCCGGGCATTGGTCTTGGTGCGCTGACCCCGGACCGGAAGGCCGCGGCGGTGACGCAGGCCCCGGTAGGAGCCGATTTCCATCAGGCGCTTGACGTTCTGGGAGCGCTCGCGACGGAGGTCGCCTTCGACCTCGTGCTTTTCGACTGCGTCACGGAGCTTGATTACCTCGTCCTCGGTCAGGTCCTTGACCTGGGTGTCCGGGTCGATCCCGACTTCCTCGAGAATGTCGGTCGCGGTCGAGTGACCGATCCCGTAGATGTAGGTGAGGCCGACGACGGCCCGCTTGTTCAGGGGGACGTTGACCCCGGCGATACGCGCCATCTAATTAACCCTGCCTCTGCTTGTGTCGCGGGTTCTCACAAATCACCAGGACGCGTCCGCGCCGGCGAATAATCTTGCACTTCTCACACATCGGTTTTACCGAGGCTCGGACCTTCATCGTCCTAACATTCCTTTGGAAGAGATGTCCCGCAAGTCCCAGTAAACGGACTCGGGGCGTGAAAAAAGGGCCAATTTTGGCCGCTTGGGAACAATAGCAGGCTTCATCAGTCCCTGTCCCAGGGGGTGAGGATGCGGGGGCCGTCTTTGGTGGCGGCGACGGTGTATTCGAAGTGGGCGGCCATCGAGCCGTCGTCGGAGTAGACCGACCAGCCGTCGTCATCCATGTAGACGTCGGGGCCGCCGACGTTGACCATCGGCTCGATCGCGAAGACCATTCCCGCCTCGATTTCGGGGCCGCGGCCGGGAGTGCCGTAATTGGCGATCTGGGGCTCCTCATGCATGTTCTGGCCAACTCCGTGACCGACCAGGGTGCGAATGATCGAGAAACCGGCCGCTTCGACGTGGCTCTGGACCGCGTGACCGATGTCCCCCACCCGGTTGCCCGGGACCATCTGGGCGGCGGCAAGATCGAGCGACTCCTTGGTCACCGTGAGCAGCTTTTCGGTGGTCGCATCGATCTTCCCGACGGCGATGGTCGAAGCACCGTCGGCAACCCAGCCGTCGAGAGTGACCCCGATGTCGATCGAGAGGATGTCGCCCTTCTCGAGCTTGTAGGGACCGGGGATTCCGTGAACGACCATCGAGTTCGGGGAGGCGCAGATCGAACCGGGAAAGCCGCGGAAGCCCTTGAAGGTCGGCACTCCGCCCTGGGAGCGGATGAACTTCTCGGCCACTTCGTCGAGCTCGGCCGTGGTCACGCCGGGCCTGACCTTCGCGGTCAGCATTTTCATGCACTTCGCATGAACGGCACCTGCGGCCGCCATCTTTTCGATCTGATCGTCCGTCTTGCGGATGATCATGAAGCGGAATCAGCCTTCTTCAAGGCTGAGGGTCGAAACCAGGGTGCGGATCTCCTCGCTGACCCGGTCGGGATCGTGGGCCCCGTCGATGTCGTTGAGCAGACCCTGCTTCTTGTAATAGTCGACCAGCGGCGCGGTCTTGTCGTGGTACTGCTCGAGCCGGTGACGAACCACTTCGGGCTTGTCGTCATCCCGGATGAAGAGCCCGGAACCGTCGACGTCGCAAACGCCTTCCTTTGCCGGGGGGTTGTACTCGACGTGGTAGACGTGGCCTTTCTCCTGGCAGACGCGGCGGCCGGAGAGCCGGTTGACGATCTCTTCGTCATCGACGTCGATCAGGATCACGGCGGTCAGCTGGCGGCCCAGCTCGCCAAGTTCCTTTTCGAGTGCCTCGGCCTGGACCACCGTGCGAGGGAAGCCGTCGAGGATGAAGCCGTGATCGGCCTCGCCGGATTCGAGGCGCTCGGCGATGATGCCGATGATCACCTCGTCCGGCACCAGGTCGCCCCGGTCCATGAACTCCTTCGCGGCCTTGCCGACCTCGGTGCCTTCCTTGACGGCGGCCCGGAGGATGTCCCCGGTCGCGTAGTACGGGTATTCGAGATCTTCCTGCAGCCGCTCCCCCTGGGTGCCTTTACCGCTCCCGGGAGGTCCGAGCAGGATCAGGTTGAGTTCGGCCACGGAAATTCCTCTACTTCAGGAAGCCTTCGTAGTTGCGCATCATCAGCTGGGCCTCGAGTTGCTTGACCGTGTCGAGGGCCACACCCACGACGATCAGGATCGAGGTGCCGCCGAAGAAGAACCCGCCACCAATGTTGTTGAAGAGGATGGTCGGGAAAGCCGCAACAGCGCCGAGATAGAGGGCGCCAGGGAAGGTCAGGCGGGAGAGCACGCGGTCCAGGTACTCGGCGGTGGGCCGGCCGGGACGCACGCCGGGGATGAACCCGCCGTACTTCTTGAGGTTGTCGGCCTGGTCCACCGGATTGAAGGTGACGGCCGTGTAGAAGTAAGTGAAGATGATGATGAAGAACACTTCGCCAACCACGTAAGCCCAGCTCGAGGGGCTCAGGAAGGCGGCAAAGTCGAGGGCGGCCGGGGTGTTGATCAGCTGGCCGATGGTCGGCGGAAGAGCCATGATCGAGGCGGCGAAGATGACCGGGATGACGCCGGCCATGTTGACCCTGAGCGGCAGGTAGGTCGATCCGCCCGAGGTCATCTTGCGACCGACCACGCGCTTGGCGTACTGGACGGGAATCCTTCGCTGACCTTCCTGAACGAAGACGATCGCGACGATAACGCCCAGGCAAATGAACGGCAGCAGCACGACGAAGACCTGATCGGGGTTGTTCCACCAGGTCTGGATGCCGGGCAGAACGCCGGAGACGATCGAGGCGAAGATCAGCAGCGAGATGCCGTTGCCGATCCCGCGCTGGGTGATCAGCTCGCCGATCCACATCAGCAGCGTGGTGCCTGCCGTCAGGCAGATCACGATCAGGAAGACGTTGGAGACGTTCATGTTCGAAACGACGCTGTCGCCGCCGGCCGAAAGCGAGTTGAAGAGGAAGACGTAGGCGAAGGACTGCATGGCAGCCAGGCCGACCGTCAGGTAACGCGTGTACTGGGTGATCTTCTGCTGGCCGACTTCGCCTTCCTTCTGGAGACGTTCCAGCGAAGGCACGACGACGGTCAGGAGCTGCAGGATGATCGACGCCGTGATGTAGGGCATGATGCCCAGCGCAAACAGCGACAGTCGCGAAAGCGAGCCACCCGAAAACAGGTTCAGGAAGCCGAGAATGTTCGAGCCGGTGAGCTGCTCCTCGAGCGACTTGACGGCATCGATGTCGATGCCGGGAGCCGGAATGTAGGCGCCCAGCCGGTAAAGGGCGAGCATGGCCGCCACAAAGAGGAGCTTCCGGCGGATCTCCGGTACGGAGAACGCTTTCGCAACGGTTGCGATCATCAGTCGATCAGCTCGCAGCTTCCGCCGGCGGCCTCGATCTTCTCTTTGGCCGCAGCCGAGAAGCCATGTGCCTTGACGGTCAGGCTCTTGCTGATCTCACCGCGGGCGAGAATCTTCACGGGATCCTTGCCCTTGGCCAGACCGGCAGCCTTGAGCGACTCCGGGGTGACCTCGGCGCCGGCCTCGAAGCGATCCTCGAGATCGTTCAGGTTGACGGGCTGGGTCGCGGTCCGGAAGTTCTCGAACGGCATCGACTTCTTCATGTGCGGGCCGCGCAGCTTGCGCATCCGCATGTGAATCGGGGTCTGGCCACCTTCGAGGTTGACCTTGCGCCGGTTGCCCGAACGCTGACCCTGGCCGCCGTGTCCACGGCCGGAAGTCTTGCCGGTGCCCGATCCGGGACCGCGGCCGATCCGCTTCTTGGGACGGCGCGAGCCGGGCTTGGGGCTCAGGTTGTGAAGACCGATTTCTTCTTCGCGGCTTTCCTTCTTGTCAGCCATCAGGCCTCCTCCACCTTGACCAGGTGGGAAATCACCTTGAGCTGACCCTGGAGCTGGGGCGAATCATCGCGCTCGACCTTGCGGCCGATCTTGCCCAGACCCAGTGCGGCAAGAGTGCCCCGCTGGCTCGGGTTCGTGTTGATATCCGAACGAGTCTGTGTGATCGAGATCTTGGCCATCAGGATTCCTCGGTTTCAGCCTTCTCGGCGTCCTCGGCGGCTTCCTCGGTCGCCTGGACTTCCTCGGCGGCTTCAACGACGGTTTCGGCCTGAGCTTCCTCGGCGGCGACCTCGGCCTCTACCTCGGAAACACCGGCTTCGGTCGGCTCGGCGGCCGGCGAATCCGCAGTTTCCTCGGCGGCCTTCTCCTCTACCGCGGCGATGTCGGCCGGGGTTTCGGCGGCTGCTTCGGCCGGAGCCTCTTCAGCCGGAGCTTCCTGGGCCTCAACGGCAGCGTCGTTGGCGAGGGCTTCCTCGGCCGGCAACTCTGAGTCGGCTCCGTCAGTTGCCTCTGCTGCCGACTCGCCAGTGGTGCTTGCAACTTCCTGATCGCTCGGGGCGTCGGCCGCCGGGGCAGCACCGTTGCCGTTCTCCGGGGCAGCAGCTTCCGCTTCCGCTTCCGCGTCCTTGTCGATGCCGAGAACCTCGGTGATCGTCAGACCACGCAGTTCGGCGACCTCTTCCGGACGACGCAGACGGATGATCCCGTCCATGGTCGCCTTGACCAGGTTGATCGGGTTCTGGGTGCCGACCGACTTGGTGAGGATGTCGCGGACGCCGCCAAGTTCGAGCACGGCACGGACGCCACCACCGGCGATGACGCCGGTACCGGGGCTGGCCGGGCGCAGCACGACATGACCGGCGCCGTAGCGGCCGATGATCTTGTGGGTGATCGTGTCCCCGTACTTGGGGATCCGAATCAGGTTCTTGCGGGCGTTCTCGACGGCCTTCTGGATCGCGAGCGGAACCTCGCGAGCCTTGCCGTAACCGATCCCGACAACTGATTCTTCGTCACCGACAGCAACGAGGGCAGTGAACGAGAAACGACGACCGCCCTTGACCACCTTGGCCACGCGGTTGATCTCGATCACACGCTCCTGGAGGTCGAGTCCCTTGGGACTGACCATCTCGATGCGGGCTGTATCCATTCCCTTCATATGAGCTATTCACCGTACTGGAGTCCTAGAACTCCAGTCCACCCTCTCTCGCACCTTCGGCGAGGGCCTTGACCCTGCCGTGGTAGCGGTAACCGCTTCGGTCGAAGACACAAGTCTCGACGCCTGCCTTCTTTGCACGTTCTGCCAGCAGTTCGCCGGCCTTCTTCGCCTGATCGGTGCCACGGAGCTCCTTGAGCTCGGGCTCGGTCCAGTTCGCGGCGGCCAGCGTCTTGCCATCGACATCGTCGATGAGCTGGGCGAAAACACCACGGTTGGACCGGTAAACGGACAGGCGGGGTCGCTGGGCGGTTCCGGACACCTTGGCCCGGACCCGGTAGCGGCGACGCTGCCGCCGCTGACGACTGGTTGTGACGGTCATACTCGCTTACCGACCTTCCTGGCGACGTGTTCGCCGCGGTAACGGATGCCCTTGCCCTTGTAAGGCTCCGGCGGACGGCTCTCGCGGATGTTTGCCGCGACCTGACCGACCTTCTGCTTGTCGATCCCCTTGACGATGATCTCCGTCGGCTGGGGAAGTTCAAATTCGATGCCCTCGGGCGCCTCGACGTTGACCGGATGCGAGAAACCGAGCGAAAGCTCGAGGTTCTTGCCCTTGGCGGCCGCACGGTAACCGACGCCCTGGATCTCCAGGACCTTGGTGTAGCCGTCAGTGACCCCGACGATCATGTTGGCGATCAGGCTGCGGGTCAGACCGTGGAGAGCCCGGTGATTCGGGCGGTTGGTCGGCCGCTCGACGGTGATCGAGCCATCCTCCGTCTTCACGGTCATGTCGGATGAGACTTCCTGCTGAAGCTCGCCCTTCGGGCCCTTGACCGTGATCAGTCCGGGCTTGATGTCGATCTCGACCCCATCGGGGAGATCGATCGGCTTTTTTCCAATTCGACTCATGTTTCCTCGTTACCAGACGTAGGCGAGTACCTCGCCGCCGACGCCTTCCTTCTTGGCTTGGTGACCGGTCATCACACCGTGCGAGGTGGTGATGATCGCGGTGCCGGTACCACCGTGGACCCGGGGAACCTCGCCGTTGCCGACGTAGCGGCGACGGCCGGGACGGGAAACCCTCTCGAGGCCGGTAATCACCGGCTGGTGGTCCTTCGTGTACTTGAGCTCGACCGTGATCTTCTCGCCCACTTCGGCGGGGCCCTTCTCGTAGCCCGAGATGTAGCCCTGCTCGGTAAGGATGCGGGAAACCTCCAGCTTTAGCTTCGAAGAAGGCACCTCGACCGAGGCCAGCCCGGAGCTGAGACCGTTGCGGATGCGGGTCAGGTAGTCGGAAATGGGATCGGTAAGCATCAGATCACCAACTCGACTTCGTCATGCCGGGGATGTAGCCCTCGTGGGCAGCTTCGCGCAGGCAGATCCGGCAGATGCCGAACTTGCGGTAGTACGCGCGGGGGCGGCCACACCGCCGGCACCGGTTGTACTCGCGGGTTGAAAACTTCGCCTTGCGCTGCTGGCGCACCTTCTGTGACGTCTTGGCCATTAGGCCTGGTCCTCCTGCGTTTCGGCCCCGGCATCTTCATCGGATGCGTCGTCAGCCGGGGTTTCAGTTTCTTCTGCTGTTGTCTCCTCGGCAGCTTCGGCCTCGGCCGGAGCTTCCTCGGCGGCGGGGGCAGCCTCGGCGGCTGGCTCGCCATTGGTGCCTTCAGCACCCTCGGGGACCGGGCGGCCTTCCTTTGCGAAGGGCATGCCCAGGCCGAGCAGCAGCTCGAAAGCCTCGTAGTCCGTCGGAGCGGACGTGGTCATCGTGATGTCGAGACCGTGGGTCTGATCGACCGTGTCGTAATCGATCTCGGGGAAAATCAGCTGTTCCTTGACACCCATCGAGTAGTTGCCACGGCCGTCGAAGCTGGTCGCCTTGAGGCCACGGAAGTCA